>NZ_JBPEHH010000057.1:0-27405 GCF_054177595.1 Haladaptatus ordinarius
ATCTTCTTCATCACCGTTACTCCCGCCAAAACAATCGTAACTCGACATATTCTCTTCGTTGCGCTATCTTCTACCGAGGCTACGTCCTGACTCTGTCCCACGTCTGGTTTATTTCTACGCACCTGTTCGTGCCGTGATCGATAGACTGGACAACTAGCGAATGTGTAACGTAGTAGCGAGGCGGGAGATACCGGAGGCGAAGCGCTCATCAGACCCGTTATCCTGTTTTAAACTAGTGACGCAGGAGTTCGTCGACGCACTGTTCGTTGATCCATTCGCCGTGATGAATACGATTGGGCTCGTCGCGTTCGCGCTCGTCGGCGCCAGCAAGGCGATCCGCGAGGAGTTCGATATGTTCGGAGTCACCGTGGTCGGCCTCGCCACGGCATTCGCTGGCGGGATGACCCGTGACCTCCTCGTCAACCGGATCCCGCTCGCACTCAGCTCACCCATCGAGATTGGTCTCGGCCTGCTCGGTGTTGGACTGGCGATCGGGGTGAGTGCTGTAGTCGAGTCCGTCGACACTCATCCAATGACATTGCTCTCAGATGCGATCGGGCTCGCTGCGTTCACCACGACCGGCGCCATCGTCGCAACGCAGGCCGACATCCCGGCGTTCGGCGTCATCGCGATCGCGACGATCAACGCCGTCGGTGGTGGTGCCGTTGCGGATATCCTGCTGGACCGCTCACCGTTCATCCTACTCGACGACTTCTACGCCAGTTGTGCGGTACTGGGTGGCAGCACCTACTGGGTTATCATCACTGCCGGAGGCTCGAACGGAACCGCTGCAGCACTGTGCGCAGTGGTGGTCGTTGGAACACGAATCGCGGCACTCATCTACGGATGGTCACTTCCGACTGCACAAGTACTGGGATTAACACGCGAGTAGCACTGTTCGAGATTCGTGAACCGCAGTATGACTCCAGCAGTGTCTCCTCCGGACAATCAATCGAATGCGATAGCTACCTCCAGAGGGAGGTCGATTCGTCGATAGGGTCCTCACAGATGAGCACCAGTATCGTCGCGTAATGATCTAACCAGCCGATAGCGGCATCTTAATGTATCATAGAGTTATTCTGCGTACTATAACATACACTAATAGACGAAGTTGTACACCACACTGCTCGCGTCTGTGAGGGTGCAGACCTCGATGCCGAGACGGCTCGGGAGGTGACACACCTCCTCTTCGAGGAAGCAACCGAGACTCAAATCGGTGCATTGCTCGCTGCCCTCCGTACGAAAGGTGAAACAGAAGCCGAGATTGCGGGATTTGCACGAGGGATGCGCGACGTCATGCGGACGATCGACCCCGACTGCTTCCCGCTAGTCGACACCTGTGGGACGGGCGGAGATGACTACGACACAATCAATATCTCGACGACGAGCGCAATCGTCGCAGCCGGCGCGGGTGTAGCGGTCGCGAAACACGGGAATTATTCGGTGTCTTCATCCTCCGGCAGCGCCGACGTCCTCCAATCCGCGGGGGTCGATATCGACGCCGAACCACGGGAAGTAGAGGCAAAGATCGAAGCAGACGGAATTGGATTTCTGCTCGCACCCACATTCAATCCGGCCATGAAGCGAGTGATCGGTCCCCGTCAGGAACTCGGTGTCCGCACGATTTTCAACATCCTCGGTCCGCTAACGAATCCCGCCGGCGCTGAGGCACAGGTGGTCGGTGTTTACGACCGGGAGCTTGTACCAATCGTGGCTGACGTGCTCGCTCGGTTGGCCGTCGACCGTGCGCTGGTCGTACACGGGGCAGGGCTGGACGAAATCGCTGTGCACGATGAAACGACCGTCGCCGAAGTATCGGGGAGCCGTATCGACCGATACCGGATCGAACCCGAAGATCTCGGTGTCGAAGCGCACGACATTGAGGCGATTGCTGGCGGGTCGCCAGAAGAAAATGCGAACGATCTCAAGCGTATCGTCACTGGCGCTGAGACGGGCGCGAAACAAGACGTGATCCTCGCGAACGCGGGAGCGACGATATACGTTGCCGGTCTCGCCGAGTCGCTGGAAGCAGGTGTCGCTCAAGCCCGCACAGCAATTGATTCAGGCGCCGCAGCCGCCAAGCTTGACGACTTGCGTGCCGATTAGCTACTGCGAACCAATCCAGATGTAGTCCCTGCCGAGTTGACATCCTCCAATGGAGGCGCCGTCACACCAGCGAACCTGCTGCAACAGGTTCGCGGCCCGACGCTCCGAGACGAGTCTCTTGATTGGGAATCACCATAGGTAAGCGCCCATATCTAGAAGAACTAGCCGTTGAAATCCCGTCGTCTGCCATTCGATAAGCGAGCGTAAAAGAGTCTTACGACCCCCTCTACAGTGTCTGGCAGCGCATCCTCAGTACCGAGTGGTTGTCTCCGGTGTAGGCCGTCTCTCGTCTCGACCGTGAATAGGTCACTTATCCGTTCATCTCTGACCTAGAGGGCACGTCAAGCGGTTGGAGCTGTCCTACAATCATCTCGCGGTCCTCTTCGAGCCATGGGGGGAGAAACAACGACTGTCCGAGCTCGTCAAGGTCGGCTTCGGCAGTGAGTCCTGGTTGCTCCGTCGCGAGTTCAAAGAGGATACCGCCAGGTTCGCGGACGTACAGCGAGTGGAAGAAGTGTCGGTCCTTCACTCGCGAGACGTCGTAGCCACGCTCCCGAAAGAGGTCGTGCCATTCGTAAAGCTGCTCTTTGTCCGGTACCCGCACTGCAACGTGATGGAGCGAGCCTGCGCCCTCTCGGCCAAAATCACTGTCGCAGTCAAGAAGATCGATAACAGTCGCCCGATCGCCTGGTGCCTGATACCGGACTCGGTCACCCTCCTGATCGAGTAACTCGAAACCAAGCGTATCGAGGACGCTCGCAGTGACGAAGACGTTCGTCGAAAGCAGTGTCACACTGTGAATACCACGAATCGTCTGTTGGGTCGGAACAGGCCCGCGGTCCCACGGTTCTGCCGATGACTCGCCAGTGACGAGTTCGAGCTGCGTACCGTCCGGGTCGGACAACTGGAGGACAGTCTCGTCAAACCGCTCGATCGGTCCCTCGACAGCAACGTCATGCGCGGCGAGTCGTTCCATCCAGTACTCGATGGAGTCCGGGGGAACGACGAGCGCAGCGGTAGTGATCTGTGGTTTCCCGATTCGGCCATCGTCTTCGGCAGGATACGGAAAGAACGTCAGTACCGTGCCGGAGGAGCCAGTTTCGTTGCCGTAGAAGAGGTGGCGGGTGAACTTTTCGTTGAAGTTCACAGTTTGCTTGACGAGACGAAGCCCCAGAACGCTCGTGTAGAAGTCAACGTTCTGCTGGGCATCGCGAACGATGCCCGTAATATGGTGGATTCCTGGTGTATCTGTGAGCATGGATTGGGGTTGTCGGTCGTTTGGAGTCACGTGCCCCGGTGATTTCGATTGTGGTCTGTTTGACCGACCACAAGATTGTTCTACTCGACGAGTTCCGCAACCATCGTCGAGACATAGTCGACCTCGTCTTGGTTGATGCCGTGACCCATCCCCTCGTAGAGGCGCTCGGTCACGTCCCCGTGTAACTGCTTGAAGATATCAGCCGATTCGTGGACCCGTTCCTCGGGAATGTGCGGATCGACGTCGCTGCAGCCGAGAAACACCGGCGTCTCTTCGAGGTCGCCGTCGTAGTCGTCGGGTTCGACAGTTTCGCCGATGAGCCCACCGCTTAATGCGGCGAGTCCCCCGTAGCGTGTCGGGTTACGCGCGACGAACTCACTGGCCAGACACGCGCCCTGGGAGAACCCGAGTATCATGACGCGATCCGTCGGAATTCCCGCCTCGTTGGCTTGCCCCACGACATCTCCCACGGCCTGTAAGCCTGAGGTTCGCCCGGGTTCGTTCAACTCAACTGGCGCAGTAAACGCGTTCGGATACCACGTGTTGCGAGCGGCCTGTGGCGCGAGATACGCGACCCCGTGCTGGTGGAACTCATCGGCCATCTGAACGATGCTCTGTGCGGTCGCACCGCGTCCGTGAACGAGAACGAGCGCGGCTTCAGCGGCATCGAACGGGGCCCCGGCCGTCACGAGGGGTTGGTCTTGGTGTGGCCCGGTCATCTTAGTCTGCTCCCGTCGGAATGGCTGGTTCAATCTCGGGGAGTCGTTCTTCGAGCATCGTCCTATCACTCTCCAACCACGGCGGCAGCTTTAGCTCCGTCCCCAGATCCGAGACGGATTCATCACGGGTGAAACCTGGTCCATCGGTCGCGATTTCGAACAGGATGCCACCCGGCTCTCGGAAGTAGATTGACTTGAAGTACTCTCGATCCTTCTGGGGCGTCACGTGGAGCCCGATGCCCGAGAGTGGCTCGCGCCACTCCTCTTGGGTCTGCGTATCGGGCGTCCTGAACGCGATGTGGTGAACGGTTCCGACGCCCTGTTGGCCTCGTGGCGCATCCGGCCGGTCGAGAACGTCGATAATTGAGGCACGGGGCCCGGCTGCCTCGTATCGCTTTCGCGCTCCATCCTGTGCCGTCGGTTCGTATCCTAACGTCTCGAGCACGGTACCCGTCTGCTCAGGATTGAGGGAATCCAGCGTCACGCTGTGGAACCCGCGGATAGCCTTGTTTGCAGGAATCGGCCCATCGGCCCACGGTTCGATATCACTCGTGCCGGTCACCAGTTCCAACGGTTGCCCGTCGTGATCGCGGAATGGGACAACCGTTTCGCTGAATCGGGTGTGGGGCGCATCGACGTCGATATCCTTTGATTCGAGCCGGTCAATCCAGTAGTCGACAGAACCCTCGGGAATAACGAACGCGGTCGCGCTCGTCTGGCCGTGGCCAACGCGGCCCTGCCGAGCACCCTCGAACGGAAAGAATGTCAGTACGGTACCGGGAGTACCGACTTCATCACCGTAGTAGAGGTGATACGTGTATTTATCGTCGAAGTTGACGGTTCGCTTGACGAGGCGCAGTCCGAGGACGTCGGTGTAGAAGTCCACGTTCTGCTGTGGAGCGCTCGAGATGGATGTCACGTGGTGGAGTCCGGATGTTTCGGTAGTCATGTCTTGGTTGAGTGATTGCGTTCGAAACTCTATTCTCGAAGGTCGAGCGTCTCTGGGGCGATTAGAGCCCGAGTCCGACGCCCAGCGCGTACGCCCAGGGTTCACTGCTCAGGACGAGGAAGACCAGCGACGCACCAAGGAGTTCGACGTTCTTGATGAAGTTGATCATCTCGGCCTGCTGTTGGTCTTCGGGCACGGCCCAGAAGTTGTGCATCAGCGGCGTCGTAACGAGGAGGAAGACCGCGATCGCCCCAGCGGCAATCGCGGGGAATACTCCGAGTACGATGCCAAGTCCGCCGAAGAGGAGCATCCCACCGGAGAGCAGGACGCTCGCCCGAGCTGCGGGGACGCCCTTCGATTGGGCGTACTCGCTCATCGCGTCGGCATTCTGGAAGTGGTTGAGGCCTTGAAACGCGAGTAGGCCACCGAAGAGCACCCGCGCAACAAGGAAGACGACTGCGCCGATGCCGGCATCGATCGCCATTATCGGCCCACCTCCGGCGTCTGAGGCTGATCATGGTTCGGTTCGAGTGGTAGTGTGATTTTAGCTGGTATCACGGTGTTAGTTAGTTTGTTCTAGAACCATTTTATATTTTATCTGACACCAGTGATACTAGGGGACATCGGTGTTAGACGGTAATGGTGGTGTTACTTCAGGTTTCATTATGCAACCTGATTCGGAAGAGAACCTATTTGGGGAAACAGTGCTTAGGGCACCTTGGGAAAAATCGATGGCTCAAGCAAACAGATCGTCCGAACCCGAGGACCGATATGACGAGGAAGCGTGCTCAGTAATCGATTCCCTGAATCAGATCGGCTCCCAATGGCGACTCATCGTTCTCCACGATCTCCAGGAGGGGGAGAAGCGCTTCAACGAACTCAAACGATCGACCGGAGCAAGTTCGCGAACGCTCTCTCGTGTCCTCGACGATCTGCAGGAAACCGAGTTCGTTACACGCCGACTCGAAGAAGACGCTCCTGTCGCCACGTACTACTCACTAACAGAGAAAGGAACGTCACTTTGCCCAGTCTTCGATGAAATTGAAGCCTGGTCTGAGAAGTGGCTGTAGATCCAAGGTCAGCAGCATTCATTCGGGAGTTCGAGAACGAGCACAAGCGTATCAAGGGTGATTTTCTGGCAAAGACATCCCCAACGGACTACCGGGTTCGGTCATATGCCGGTACGCACGGTGGGAATCATGAACACAGTATCATTGGACTTGTAGTTCGAGTTTGATTGGCGGATCGGTGTCTTCCGATGGCGTATCAAGCCTCGTTCCGTCGACCCCGGAAAGCCGATTTTATGTGGTGAGCGCGAGTAGTGAGAATGTATGTCAGACGTTATCGTCGTCGGCGGGGGACCAGCCGGCCTCAGCGCTGCATTGTTCGCCAGCAAGAACGGTCTCGAGACGACCGTGTTCGATACCGACAAGACGTGGCTCCATAAGGCCCATCTGTTCAACTACCTCGGCATTCGAAGTATGGATGGTGACGTGTTCCTCGAACGCGCCCGTGAGCAGGCAACGAAGGATCACGGTGTCGAGCTCCGCGACAGTGAGGAGGTTACAGACGTCGCGCAGGGTGATGGCGGCTTCACGGTCACTACGAGCGAGGACGAGTACGAGGCACCGTACGTGGTCCTCGCGACGGGCGCGAACCGCGATCTCGCCGAGAGTCTCGAGTGTGCATTCACCGGCGACGACGTCGTCGACGTGGACGTAACGATGGAGACGAGTGTCGAAAACGCCTATGCGACGGGGGCAATGGTGCGAGCAGAAGAGTGGCAAGCGGTTATCTCCGCCGGTGACGGTGCGGCTGCTGCGCTCAACATCCTCACGAAAGAGAAAGGGGAGCACTTCCACGACTTCGATACGCCTGCAGATGTCGACCAGATCTCGTAAGTGATTGTCATCAACGTTGCCCAGCCAAATCGTCGGGCTTCTCCTCGCTGAGTGTGGTCGGTCGGGGTAGACCTGTGTTTCGACTGTACAGCCACTCCGCCCAGGAAAGTCTGAACTGACTCAAGTTTCAGTCGTACATTGAGATCGCCTAATGGCTTGTCGTCTGGCGCGAGTTGATCGCCGAACTCACAGCCAGTCCTCGCCCCAGGCGTCGAGTGACTCGAACACGGGACAGAGGGCATCCCCCTTCTCAGTCAGCATGTAATAGCTCGCGACCGGTGATTCGAACTCCTTGCGGTTCTCGATGAATCCCTGCTCCTCCAAGTCATCGAGTACACGCGAGAGCGTATAGGAGCTCGCGCCCGTCGAGCGCTTGAGTTCGTTGAACCGCTTTTCACCGTCACGCAGGTCGTTGAGGACGATAAGCTTCCACTTCGCCCCCATTTCTTCGACAGCCCCGACGACGTTGCAGACGTCCGCATTCCGCCGTTCAACCTCGGTGTCGTCGTCGGTATCAGCCGATGGTGGTTGGGTCGCCATTACTTGGTCACACTATTGTTGCCTGAGCTATATATAGGTTTGGAATCAAACTAGGTAATGTAATGGAACTACAAAACTCGACGGTACTCGTGACCGGTGCGACTGGCAACATGGGCCCGTACGTGACGGATTCGCTCGTCGACAGCGGCGCCAACGTTATCGGAACCTACGTCACCGAAACGGCGAAAGATGAGGTCGACAACCGCGCCGAGCACGCCGGCGCAGTATCGTACTACCAGGTCGATCTGACCGATCAGGCGGCGGTCGAAGCCTTCGCTGAGACGATTGCCGAGGATCACGGGTCGGTTGACCACATCGTCGGCCTCGCTGGCGGGTTCTCAATGGGCGGCGTCAGCGATACCGATGGCGATGCGTTCCAAGCCGCGCTGAATTGCCACGTCACCACTGCTTTCCTGACCGTCAAGGCCTTCGCAGACCACCTCGACGAGCACAGCGGCGTCGTCCTGTTCAGCTCTGACCGCGCTATCGACCCCGTAGGCGGGACGCTCGCATACGATGTCGGCAAGGGCGCGGTCCGGACGTTGGCCGAATCGCTCGATGTCGAACTTGCTGCTCGCGTCAACGCAGTTGCGCCGTTCCTCATCGACGTGCCGGGGAACCGCGAGGCGATGCCCGACGCTGAGTTCTCTGAATGGACGTCCCCCGAAGCCATCGTCGACGAAGTGCTTCACCTGCTTTCGAACGACGGCGTAACGGGGCAGATCGTCCAGATGACCGGCGGCCAGACGGAGGGCGCGGTCTGATGGCCCTGGAGACTACAGCTGGCGGCCTCGCCTTTCTGGTGGGTCGACTCGTCTTCGGCGTTCTACTCGGATTCATGGGACTCAACCACTTCACGGGCCTCGACGGCATGAGCGGCTACGCCGCAGCCAAGGGTATCCCTGCCCCCCGGTTCGCCGTCATCGCATCTGGCCTCATGCTCATCCTGGGCGGGTTCGCCATCGCGCTCGGTGTCTACCCACTCGTCGGTGCGGCAGCGATCGCGCTGTTCTTCCTCGGCGTGACGCCAGTCATGCACGACTTCTGGACGGTCGATGACCCCGAACAGCGCCAGTCCGAGATGACGGACTTCCTGAAGAACGCCACGCTCTTCGGCGCAGCGCTCGTACTGGTTGCAGTTAGTGGAACCGCCTGGCCGTACGCGCTCAACATCGGTCTCTAAGATGTCCAGCATGACCACGCCATCGGATACAGACACGCTCCCGCAGGGGACACGCATCGGTCGAACTGCCCTCCGCGTCAACGACCTCGACGAGCTGACCGGGTTCTATCGGGACGTCGTTGGCCTCAGTGTGCTCGACGAATCCGAGACCCGGTCGGTTCTCGGTGTTGCTGACACCCCGCTGCTCGTCTTGGAGGGCGATGCAGACGCACCCTCACGGCATCGGTCAGACGCCGGACTCTACCACACTGCCTTCAGAGTCCCCTCACGGGCGGCGCTCGGTGACGCGTTGGCTCGGATACGGGACCACTGGCAGCTTGGCGGCGCATCCGACCACTGGGTCAGCGAAGCGCTATACCTCACGGACCCGGAAGGGAATGGAATCGAGATCTATCGCGACTTCCCACGCGACGACTGGCCTCGCAGCGACGACGGTCGCGTTCGGATCAGCACCGAACCGCTTGATCTCGATACTATCGAAGCCGCGGCCACAGGTACCGCCCAGGCTCCGCCCGGAACGGATATCGGACACATCCATCTCGAGGTCTCGTCGCTGGACGCATTCAGAGACGTCTACGTGGACACTCTCGGGTTCGAGGTGCAAACGACCGTGCCCGCCGCGTCATTCGTGTCCGCGGGAGGGTATCACCATCACATCGGGGCGAACACGTGGCATCATCGGACAAGCCCAGTGAGCGGGCGCGGGCTGTCGTGGTTCGAAGTAGTCGTCCCGGATCAGGCTACGCTCACCAATGTTCAATCACGACTGGAAAGCAGCGCGATTCCAGTGACCGGGACGGCTGGCGGTCTCATCGTTCACGACCCTGACGAGATCGAAGTCCGAATTCAGGTCGAATAATCCGCCCTGTAGTCCTGATAGAGACGACATTATTGTCGTAGTAGGAGGGTCTTCACTTTCGTGAACCGCATTAGAGGTAGCGTCGTAGCCGCAGTCCTTGGGACCCTATTCAATCCAACCACGTCGGGAGAGATGGCTGCCCGTCCTGCCAGCGAATCGATCTCAGTGCTGCAGGCAGTTGCTGGAGTCGGTCATCGAGGACGGCGAGTGGGTGCGCATCGAGAAACGCCGCCTCATGCCGATCGACGGGCGTGTCTTCGTAATTGAGCTGGATGTGACAGGGCCCGAGGTCCGGATGATCGGCGTCCTGGTGGAAGCCGAGCATGAGGTTCCGATCCGGTTCGACCAAGTTGATGCGGTAGTATTCGTGGTCGACGCCAGCTGGGTACCAGAAGCGAATCTCCAGTCGTGCGGTCGTCGCGTCGTAAGAGTCACCCAAGAACGGTGTCGGATCGACATCCGCGATGACGTATTGAGGTCGGCGCCGAGACGGGCGATAGCGCACGTCCTCACACCCAGCCTGCCTCGACAATCGGTCGTGAACGTCTCGAAGGAGGGTCCGCTGTGTATAGCGGTCGCGACCGGCGAGAAAGATCATGCTGTGTGAGGAGAGGATTAGCTTGTGGCGCGGTCAACCACGTCGGACATCTGTTCGCGAGCAGCTTCGACATCCGAATAGAGTTCTAGTGCGTGCTTGATGAGGCGGCGGTCCTCTTCGTTCTCGCGCCAGAACGCGATGACGTCGCGGCGTTCGCGAAGCTCGGCACTCGAGAGATCGCCGTCAGCAAGCGACTGTTCGAGGTCCTCCCACGTCTCGACGTCGTAGGTCGCCTGCCACTGCTCGATCTCCTCGGTGATCGCGGCCAATTCGTTCCGCAGCTCCTCGCGCGTATTCTCCTCGATGAGCGTACGGATCTCCTCGAAGAGCAGTCGGGTGTAGTCCGGCTGATAGCGCGTCGTCTCGCCGGCCTCGACGCGGCGAAGCTGCCCCTGCTCGACGAGAGCCTGGAGTTCCTCGTTGGTCGTGCTCCAAGCGGCGTCGGCCTGCTCGCTGATCCAATTGATCGACCGGGGTTCACGAAGCGTCTCGGCGACCGCCCGAATGCGTTCGCGGGCGCTCATCGACTCGGTCCACGACTGGACCCCATCTCGTGGAGACTCGGACATACTGGGCACCTCTATCAACAGTGTTCGAGCTTTGATCTCATATATGTTTGTGTCTTCGCGTATAATCAAGAAGTAGTCGCGAGCACGGTCACCCTGACGTTGAAATACCATCCCGGCAGAAGCTACGAGCCAATCGATGTACAACCGATATTCGGACTTTGCGGAACTGCAACCGACCGGTGAGGCGTCCCACATTCCAGACGAGAAGCTCAACGAGGGGTTAGACGGCGATCCCCGACGGCAACGCGTCGCGACGAGCACTGGTGGCTACCCCGATGCGCCGACGGCAGACGACGGCGAGTGCCGGTCCTGTGGGGCGTCAGTCCCAGACGGCCAGACGAAATGCCGGTTCTGTCTCACCAACCATCTCGGAAGTGTCGCCACTAGCACGAACGATTCAGCGTCGACGACGTTCCTCGGCATCGTCCACCTGGTCGTCGAGTCGACCACGTTCTACGGCGCCGTCGCGAAGGGCGGCGCCGCGGCGAACCGCCTCTCTGCCAACGAGGCGGAGCCGGCCGTTGACGACTACACGCTCCTCTACGATCTCGACGACACGCCCGCGCCCCAGCTGGCCGAGCAATGGCCCTCACTCCCCGCCGCGGTACAGGTGTCGGCAGAGGAGGGAGAGCAGCTTCTCAGAGCCGCCCATGACCAGACTGGGTGGCACGGGCAGGGAGCATCGGAACGTCAGGAGCAGGCCCCGACGCGGCTCTACGACCAGCGTGGGGATGGCATCCGCGACGCGTCACAGCTCACCGAGGTCCTCGACGACGCCGACGACGGGGTGTGGCTGGTTCCAGCGATGGCGCTGACCGAATCCACTGGCGAGCCTGCAGCTGATCGCCAGGTATCGTCGGTACCGACGACGCAGGAGCTCGACTGTCAAACCTGTGGACGGGCGACCGACCATCGGTTCAAGACCCACGAGTCGGTCCCGGATGAGGCGTGGACGGGCCAACCGATCTGGGAGTGCCGGGTGTGTGGCTCGGCTCGCTACGGGCCGAATCCATCGACGCGCTGCCAGCCTTAACCAACAAAATGGCTAAAGGATCCTTAGTGTTGGTTAATAGACGTACTCAGTCCTACAGCTACCCGCAACCGGAGATGTTTCTCTGCGCCGTGAATCGGCGAGGCGCTTCAAATGGACCCACGCAACACGCCCGGATATCGACTACATCGCTCACTCACCAACAATCTACGCCACAAGAGCGTCTGAATAATGCCTCGCATCACCAACTGGCGACGCGAGAGCCGCTCGCCGACACTTACGTATCGGAACACTGAGACCGGTGCCCGAGCTGTCCTGCATCGAGCCCCGGACTCCTACCGATACAAATGGCGTGGGGCGATCCTCGTCGACGGCTACCCGGTCTGGTCGCGAGGGTATGAGACGAAGAACGCGACGGTGTTTCGGAACGCGCTCCGTGACAGACCAGCGCCCGAACTGAGTTGTCCGGAGTGTCTGAACGGCGATGTGGTCGTCGGAGGGAAAACGGCTGACCGCACGAAAGTTCAGCGCTGGTCCGAGTGTCGGAACTGTGGGTACGAAGCACCCTCAGAGATCGTATACGGCGCCGAGCGCTAATTGATCGAGAACGCGTTAGGAGCTGTTTTTCGTCCGGGCAGGAGAGGGTGCCCCGGTTTGACCGGGGCGGTCCAACAATGAGCCTCGAAGTACTCAACCGCCACAGTGAGGCACTGTTCGAGTTCCTCTGGTGTCCCGTCTGTGGGCACGAGGGGTTCAGCCACATCCCCTTCGAGGGGGTGTTCTGCAAGAACTGCAACACGCAGGTTGAACTCCAAGAATCACCTGAGGATCGTGGCTACGAAGAGGCCGTCCTCGCCTGCTTCGATACCGACACGACCTGGAATCTCCACGTCGACGAAAAACTTCGTCGTGACCTGCCTGACGGGTCGGCTCGGGTGAAGATCCTCGGCGCGCCGGGTGCCTACGAGATCGACTGGTGGAGTCCTGCACCCGGCGACGGCTGGGAGCCGGTCGAGCGCGGTGAATTCGCTGACATCGAAGAACCTGTCGACGTGTCTCACTTGGCGTAAGGAGAGACGGTCGTTGGGGAGTTTTTCTACCCCCTGAAGGGTGCGGGGGTGCTCGAACGAGCCCCTCGAACAGAACTATGAGTGGAATTAGTGATCCACAGTCGACCGAACAGTCACGCCCTTCAGATGATTCCGACGTCGTCTATGTCGGCTACCGTCGTCGAGGCCGCGCCATCGTCGAGAAACAGTCCGACCAAGAACAGCTGACGCCGGAGCGGAGTCTCGAGTTGGCGAACCACAGTCCCTCCGGATTCAGCTGGGGATACAACGGTAGTGGTCCGGCCCAACTCGCGCTCGCACTCCTCCTCGACTACACTGACGACGAGGACATCGCCCTCGAGGAGTACATGGAATTCAAGACCAAGGTCGTGAGCCAGCTGGAGTGTACAGAACCAGACGGCTGCTGGCGACTCACCGGGCGTGAGATCGATGCAGCCCTTCGTGAGACAGTCGACGAACCAGTCGCACCGTCTGTCAACTAACGATCACAGAGAGCAATCCATGTCAGAACACACACAGCAGTCCCGTACGAACGCAGAATCGACGGAGAACAACGAACGACAGACTCCGACTGAATACGTCGAGCGAAGCGACGTCGGCGTCTCACTCACCGTGAAGCTCACTCGCGGAACTGGGACCCGCGATCAGGACAAGCTCACGGCCAAAGTGAAGGCGAAAACGCTCGAGGAGGCCCGCGAGGACATGGAGACGCTTCGGGAGTACATCCACGACCTCGCCGAGGACGCTCGCCAGATCCAACCAGGAGACGACGACGAGTAGCGGCCCGGTGCTGTTTCTCGTCGCCTCAGGAGGCGTGGAGGCGACCAGCAGTGAGCAACACAGGAGAGCACGACCCAGATTCGAACGGACTGTCGCCAGCACAGCGACTCGACCCACCGAATACACGACTCATCAACGCCGGCATCGCGACGATCAACGACATGGAAACGCTGCGAGCGTGCGTTGCCTACGAGAACGCCCACCAGCAACGCGTCCAGATTCTTCGCCGGCTCGATAACCGGGCCAGCGAGCTTCGGTCAGAAGACACCTAAATGACGCTCGCGGGCTGTTTGTCGGCGCCGTCAGGGATGGAGGCTTCAAAATAGATGAGCGACCGACCCGAGATTGAGATTCAGCGACAGACTGCGTTCGGTGAGAACGGCCAGCTCGAACTGGCCGAGACGAACGTCGAGACCTCGCTCGAGGACTTCGGTGCAGACATCGATCATCGCGACCGAGACTCGCGGCTCGATCGCCCCGAAGCTAGTGAGTTCGGCGTCGACAACCGGCCCACAGTAGAGCAAACAATCGAGGGAGATCAGGCGACGCTCTTCGCGGATACTGACGCCGACCAACAGACCCTCAGGGGCGATACTGCTACGATGCAGTGCCTCTTCGAAGAGTGACCCCCAGTCGGATCGTGTGATAGTTCACGGTGTGTCAACTATTAACCTGCTTCAAACCGGTTCCGGAGCCAATTGGTACACAACTCGAGCGGCTAGACGGCTTCCAGACACAGAACTGTCAAGAGTCTGTACGAACCCCCACCAAAGTCCCTGACACGTGAGCCAGACTGTGCCACGTTTGTTACCGGGATGCGCGGTACTCCCCGTATTTTATTCCGAGCCAGAAGGCAACGGCGGCGAAGATCGCCATAGAGGGGAGTACCATCATAAGCACCGTCTGGAGTGTCATAACGCCGCTTGCGGCCAACCCACCAACGCCAAGGACAATAAGCACGACCAGAATCCCGCCCGCTCTGGGAAGGTCAAACTCCATACTAGCTCGTCAACAGTCCAGATGCTAATACATTCGGTATTCGGGTGCGAGAATCGGGAGTCAGGAGTACCATGTCTTCGTTCAGACTATATATGGACACTCCGGTATTGTGTACGTGTGAGGGGCATCAGTATCAGCCACCAGACGAGCGGCCGTGACGAGGCGATCCAGTGACTGACTATTCGACTGATGTCGTCGTTGTCGGTGGGGGCCCCGCTGGCTGCGTCCTCTCCTACTTGCTCGCACGCAGTGGCGTGGAGACTATACTGGTCGAACGGCAGCAGACACTCAATCGAGAGTTCAGAGGGTACGGATTCCGACCGCCGATTCCGACCCTCCTCGCCGAGATGGATCTCCGTGACGACATCGAATCACTCCCCCACGAGACGATCTCTCGGGGAACGCTCATCGCCTACGGTCGGTCGTATCCCCTGTTCGAGTTCGACGACGAGCAGGTCATCCTGATGAAGCAACCACCGTTGCTCCGACGCATCGTTGCACGTGCCCGAGAGTACGATACCTTCTCGTTTCTCGACTCCACCACAGTGGATGGGTTTCTCCGTGATGATGGAGCGATTTCGGGCGTCACGGCGACGACACGACCGAGCGGTGAGCGGCTCACCATCCGGAGCCGACTCGTGGTCGGGGCCGACGGCCGGTACTCGACGACCCGAGAAGCTGCCGAGATCGACCTGCAGACCAAGGAGACGGGTTCGGAAGTCGTCTGGTTCAGACTGCCCCGTGCAGCAGCAGATCTGACGACACATCTCCGTATCGAACGAGATGGGATTCTCGCGTACTCCCCGCTGAGCGACCACGAGTCACAGTACGGCTTGCTCATCCAGGAGGGGACGTACCCGAAGATCCGTAACCGCGGTATCGAGTCCTTTCGGAGGCAGGTCGCCGGTATCGAGCCCAGACTCGCAGACAGTGTCGACCAGCACCTCACCTCATTCGACCAGTGTGCGTTACTGTCAATTCAGTCAGCGCTCGCTGAACGCTGGGTCGTGGATGGATTATTGCTCATCGGTGACGCCGCACATGTCGCCTCCCCAATCGGCGCCCAAGGAAACAACATGGCGATTCAAGACGCCGTCACCGCGCATCGGATCCTCACGCCGGTACTCAAACGAGAGACGGCGTCAGTATCGACCGACGTACTGCAGCGAGTTGAACGGATCCGCCGGCCAGTGATCGAAGAGGTACTCGAGAGCCAACAGTCAATGGGAGATGGATTAACCCGGCTTCTCACGATTCACGACCACCTTCCCCAGTCCCTCCACGCACCGGTCCTCCGGAGTGGCGCAGCGCTCGTGAGTCTAGCAACGAGATTTTCACGTCGCACTGAACCCAGTTCTGAGTCGCCGTCGGTCGATCGGGACCTCTTTGTCGAATAAGTCCACCTCAAAGATACTGGATTGCCACATCGCAGAGCAAGTGGAGAGAAACGGAAATCCCACCACCACTGGAGGGGGCACGTATGCATCTCTGAGCATACCTAAGTGACTACGACGCGTACTTCTTGAGAGTGAGGATACAATGAATGGCTACACCACCAACATCGAACAGGATACCCTCGAAAACGAGGATTATCGACGCGTTCTCTATACCGGCGAGCACACACAACTCGTCCTGATGACGCTCCGTCCCGGCGAGGAGATCGGACGCGAAACGCATCCTGATACTGATCAGTTCATCCGAGTCGAAACAGGGACTGCCCAGGCCGTACTTGACGGTGAGAAGATCACCCTTGCGGATGGCGACGTCCTCGTGATTCCAGCCGGCGCTGAGCACAATGTCACGAATACGTCCGACGAGACCGACCTTCGGTTGTATACGCTTTACAGTCCACCAGAGCATCCCGACGGCACCGTCCAACGGACGAAAGAGGATGCAGATGCTGCCCACGAAGAGCACGAGTAGTCGGAGGTGCTACATATCGACGACACCGTTCCCGAAACAAAACCCACTGGCGATGATGAGTTCGTCGCGAACACGGAGCGGACTGGCGACACGATTCAATACGCGCTCGAATCCGCTGAACTCGAACTCATCGGGCCGAATAACCTCCGAGCGCGAAGTCGTCGATCCTGTGAGAGTGCCTATGGGAAGGCCTGTTGAAACCGCAGACCGTGACGGAACTCGGGTTCAGAAGACAGAGTGTCTGTGCAGCGAACGGTTGGCCTTCGCCCACGTGTGAATAGATTTCGCTGGGATACGGTTGACTACACTCCTGGTTCGATGCGTATGATTTTGCGTCGACGGATTGAGTTCTAGTTCATGGCATCCATCCGTGCACGATACCGTGACTTTCCACGCGACCGTCCGGCCCTCGCGCTCGCAATTTCCATTCTGACCGTCGAGATCGTCGGCGCTTCCGGGGCGATCTTCACTGCTCAAGGTCTCAGCGCGTGGTACGATACCCTTCAGCGGCCGACGCTCGCGCCACCGGGCTGGGTCTTCGCTCCGGTGTGGACCACACTCTTTGCGCTCATCGGGGCCGCGCTGTGGCTGGTCTGGCGCCAGGCCTCAATGGAACCCGGTGACGTCCGTCTGGCGGTCGCAGTGTTCATCATGCAGTTTGCGTTCAATCTCGGCTGGTCGGCAGCGTTCTTCGGCTTGCAGAACATCGGCCTCGGACTCGCGGTCATCCTGATCCTGTGGGTGCTTATCGTAGCCACGATCTGGGCGTTCAACCGGGTGGACCGACGAGCAGCACTGTTGCTCGTACCGTACCTCCTGTGGGTGTCGTTCGCGACATACCTGAATTACCAATTCTGGGTGCTGAACTGATTCACACCGTCACCCGTCGTCGGAACGATGCGGTGGCGTGCGCCCACGCCCAGCAATGCGAGGAAGGGGATGCAAAGGAGGTCTGCGACGACAAACGGATCCAGTGGGCCACGCTCGACCTCCTCAGTGATGCCTCACCAGTTTTGGAATAGATCGAAATCATACCGGATGGCTGGCATACGACTCGATCTGTTCTCAACTTCGACGAAGTCCGAATCCCCTCCATTGCCACTCCTGTGATCTCAAAGGTTGGGCGAATATGTTCGGCAGCGACCGTACGGACCGAGAATTGGGAGAGGGACCCATAGAAATTAGTGAGCTACGAATGGACATTCAGTCATGGAAATTTCCCGACAGACAATCGCGAAAGCATTGGTGACCGTATTCGTCGTCAACCTGATCGTAATGGGGGTGGGAGCATTCTACTCCTCTCAGCAGGTTCCACCAATCCCAAAAGAGGTGGTCGGACCCAATGGGGACGTCGTCGCCACCGAATCACAGGTCCAAGCTGGAAAAGTCGCCTTCCAGCAGGACGGTCTGATGAACCACGGGTCAATCCTCGGTAATGGGGCGTATTTCGGCGTCGACTACACCGCAGATACGCTCGATTTGAAGGTCCAGTTCATGCGGGAGTATTACGCCCAAGAACGATTCAACGAGGATTACACGGAACTGGAGTCTGCCGATCAAGGGAGTGTCGACAGTCTCGTCCGTGACGACTTGGATGAGTCGTTCGAGCGGGGCACGGAGACGGTGCAGTACTCCGCTGCAGAGGTGTACGCCCACCAGCAGGTTCGGGAGGTCTATGTCGAGCGCTATCACAATGGCGCGCTCGACCGCGGCGTGCCAGCGAATATGATGGATTCCGAGGAAGACGCCCGGCGGTTCGCCGACTTCGCGCTCTGGACCGCGTGGATCTCCCACACAGATCGTCCGGGAAGCGACCACAGCTTCACGAACGAGTGGCCCTACAAGCCGGCTGCAGGGAATACCCCGACCGGGTCAACGATGATCTGGAGCGTCATCAGTATGGTGCTCCTCATCGCAGCCGTCGGTATCGGTGTGTTCGCCTACAAATCCGTCGAACTTCCGGAGCCGAAGGTCAACGACCTCGAGATACCGGCTCCCGATGAGATCAGTTTGACGCCCAGCCAGCGTGCCGCGACCCGGTTCATCCCACTTGCAGGAGCATTATTCGCCTTGCAAGTCCTTCTCGGTGGCTTACTGGCTCACTACTACGTCGAGCGGCACGCGTTTTTTGGAATCGAAGAGGTATTCGGCGTCAACATCGTGCAGGTGTTCCCATTCGCACTGGCGAAGACGTTCCACCTCGATCTCGGCATTCTGTGGATCGCCTCGCTCTGGCTCGGTGCTGGACTGTTCCTTCCACCACTGCTGACCAATCACGAACCTGATCGGCAGCGAACCGCTATTCACATCCTCCTCGGTGCGCTCATCGTCGCCGCAGTCGGGGGCCTCGTTGGTGTCTGGCTCGGCGCACAGGGCTACATCGATGGCCCGCTCTGGTGGATCATCGGCAACGAGGGCCTGGAGTACCTCGAAGTCGGCCGTCTCTGGCAGGTCGGACTCCTCGTCGGCTTCGTGCTGTGGACAGGCCTCGTCTGGCGGGGCTTCAAACCCATGCTGCAACGGGAAGCGCGGTATGGCCTTGCGCACATGATCATCTACGCGGGCGGGTCGATCGGACTGTTGTTCACTGCTGGGATGCTCTATACGCCCCAGACGAACATCGTGATGACGGAGTTCTGGCGCTGGTGGGTCGTCCACATGTGGGTCGAAGGCGCCTTCGAGTTCTTCATCGTCGCGGTCGTCGGCCTTACCCTCGTGAGCATGGGCCTGCTCCGGAAGGCGTCCGCAGAGAAGGCGGTCGCGTTCCAAGCGCTGTTCGTGATGGGGTCGGGCATCATCGGCGCCTCCCACCACTACTGGTGGGTCGGCCAGCCCGACATCTGGATTCCGTTCGGCTCGGTCTTCTCTACGCTCGAGCTCATCCCGCTCATCCTCATCCTCTTCGAGGCGATGGGCCAGTATCGCGCACTCGCGACGAGCGACGAGACGTTCCCCTACACGCTCCCGTTCATGTTCATCATCGCCAGTGGGTTCTGGAATTTCCTTGGGGCGGGCGTGCTCGGTTTCTTCATCAACCTCCCGCTGGTCAACTACTACGAGCACGGGACGTACCTGACCGTCGGCCACGCCCACGCCGCGATGTTCGGCGCATTCGGCTTCCTCGCGCTTGGGATGGCGACCTACATGTTGCGTATCTCGACGAAACCCAGCGAGTGGACTGAGCGTCGACTCCGGTGGGCGTTCTGGCTCTGGAACGTCGGCCTCGCCGTCATGGTGTTCGTGTCCGTACTCCCGGTCGGGTTCCTGCAATTGGAGACGGCGTTCACCCAGAGCTACGCCGCCGCACGGAGTCTGGCGTTCTACAACAGCGATCTCGTCCAGTTCCTCTTCTGGGCGCGGCTCCCCGGCGATACGATGATCATCCTTGGGACGCTCGTCTTCCTCTACGACATGGTAGCCAAGCGGTTCACGTTGCGGTCGGTCTCGCTGCCAAGTGATACACTAGGTCGGGGGACAATTCCCGACCGGGTAATGGCCGAAGACGACGATTGATATCGAGGAAAACCAGCGGCTTCCTCACGTCCGAATCCTTCTCTCCCCTCGATTTCACAACTCCCTTGGTCGCCTCGCTAGTGCGCTCCCAACCATTGAGTGACTAGGTTTCGTTGTGCTTCCCAAGGGTCGGATAGAGTCGGTGAAGTTTCGTTCGAGCATCGTCAGTCGTGAATTGCCACGTGATAGAAGTCTCTGCCTCATTGCGGTCGGTTTCCCACGCAGCGACCTCCGTTTGGAGGGTCGCTGCGTCCGGGATACGGCGATTCAGACACTGCGTTTTGAGAGCGCTGATCTCGATTTCTGCCATGTTCAGCCAGCTGCCGTGTTTCGGCGTGAAGTGAAATTCGAAGCGATCGAGGTACGCGCGGGCTTCAATCGGGGGGAGAAACTCGTAGAAGGCGGCTGGATTGTGCGTATTGAGGTTGTCCAGAACTACCCGGATGCGGGCCGCATCCGGGTAGTGAACATCCGCGAGTTCTTGCATCCGTTCAACAAACTCACGTTTTCGGCGCTTCGCTGTGACCTTAACGTGTCGCCACCCGGTGAGCGGTTCGGTGGTCACGTGGAGCTTCTGCGTGCCGTTGCGCTCGTAGTGATAGTCTTCTCGCGCGACCGCTCCCGGTCGCGCCGGGAACGGATCGCGCACGTGTCCCCGAAGCGTCTTACTTGCCTCGTCAAAGCAGATCACCGGTTGGTCAGGATCGTACGGTTTGTGATAGAGTGAGAGGACGTCTTCCATCCGGTAGACGAACGTAGCATCCTGTTCGGTCGGGATCAGCCAGGACTTAGAGCGGTGTGGCTTTAGGGTGTTTTTTTAGCCGCTGTCGGACGGTTTCCTCGGAGATCGAGTCGAACTCGATCTCCTCGAGAGCGACGAGTTGGTCGGCAAGGAGGGCGTAGGTCCAGCGTGATCGTCCTTCTGGGGGCGGTGAGCAGGCAAGCGCGACGAGATGCGCCTCGCCCCGGCCGTCGAGTTTGGGTTCGTAGACCCGATCGGGCTTGCGGCGATGAATCGCCGCGAGCCCTCGTTCGGCGTAGGCTTTGCGCGTCCGGTAGGGCGTGGAGATAGAGCAATCGAGGTGCTCACAGATCGTCGGATCTGTGAGCCCCTCGTCGGCCTTCAGCAGGATCTTTGCACGGGTAATATCCTCGGCTCGGTGTTCACCCTTCGAAACGAACGCCTTGAGCTTCCTGCGTTCTTCGTCCGAGAGATTGACGATATTCTTCTTGCGTCCCATTCCTGTAGAGACGCGCTCAGACGAGATAACCTAGGCTGTCCACGATTGGGGGCGCACTAGACAATGCCATGAATAGATAAATATCATGGATGTTGATTCTTGCTCTAAGAGGAAAAGAACGGATGAGCAATAAATCGGGAGTTTCCGAGCAGGTGATATCGCTCCCCGAAGGTGGAGGAGCACTCAAAGGGATTGGCGAAACGTTCTCTGCGGATCTGCACACCGGCACGGGTAATTTCACCGTCCCAATTGATCTTCCCGCGGGACGGAACGATTTCGCATCAGAACTCAGTGGAGAAGTATTGACAAGGGTGAGGATCGGTATAATTACTATATGACAACATGGGACGAGAGGTTTCGTACCGGCGAATATCCGTCTGAGGTGGATCCTTCGCCAGTATTGCGCGAGTACACTGACGAGACGTCCGACGGACGGGCACTCGATGTCGCCTGTGGTACGGGACGCAACGCGGTATTCCTCGCCGACCGGGGCTACGAGGTGGATGCGCTCGACCAGTCGATCGAAGGGCTCCGTATCACCAGAGCAAATGCACGGGAGCAGGATGTCGCTGACGAGATCAATCTGATACAGACCGATGCGACCCAGTTCGACTATCCGGAGGAGTATTACGACGTAGTGACGGTCAGTTTCTTCCGGACGCTCGACCGACTGAGTGACATCAAGGCGGCGCTGAAACCGAACGGGTTGTTGTTCTACCAGCATCACCTCCGTTCGGAGCCACCAGCAGAGGTAGGCCCGAGTACGGACCGGTACCGGTTTTGCTCGAACGAACTGCTCCACGCCTGTCTCGACTTGACTGTCCTGTACTACGAGGAATCGAGCGAGCAGTGGGAAGGAAGACGCTCAGCGACCGTCGAACTCGTCGCTCGCAATAGCCACGGCGGAACCCAATCCTATCCAGAAACACAGTGGCCGCTCGTGGGATAAGTGCCAGCTCGGTCAAGGACAATGGACCGTATGGCCGATATGCTCCTGTCGACAGCACTGCTTCTGAAACCTATCCCCGATTGAGGGTCCCAACAGGCCCCGATTTCACCGTCTAGTCCTGGACCATCTGTTCTGCGTTGTCCTCAGGTCCACAACTTCGGAGTTTAGCCGGGTGATGCGTGCCTTCTTTTCACGCTACTCACGATGAATTGAGTTACGTCTGCCGATTCTCTACTCGAACAATCCCCTACCTATCTTGCCGGTAGGCACACATCAGAACCCCATCCTCCGAAAGTCTGGTGGTCGCTCCTAGCTTCAAAAGTTGAGACTGGGATTCTCAATGCATACGGTCCTCGAATCTCTTCGCGGTTGAGCATGATCTCCTCGTTGACTCACTCAGCAACATCGAATGCCCAAGACGGCGACTGAACGGAGTGAGTTACTGCTCTAATTCTGACCAGACGTGCCGGAACTTCCCACTTCGTTCCTCTCGTCGTGGAGGTTCGGATACTGCTTCGATGGTTATGTGGTTAATCCCGTGATTACGAAGGAACGACTGGAGTTCACGCTCGATATGTTTCCAGACCTCCTCCTCGGTTGCATCAGGAGTGACATCAAAGCGGACCTGAAGTGTTGTGGGGGCTGTGCGGATAATCTGGGTTCGATGGACACCCGGAACTTCTTCGACGACGCTTGAGAGTCCGAGTGGGAAAATCGGCACCTCCTCTCCCTCGTCGGTTTCGAACTGGAAGACGTCTCCTTGCCGTCCGCCGACTTCCATAATGGGGAATGCGCTCCCGCATGGACACCGCTCTTCGTACAGCGTGATGCTGTCTCCGAGGTCGTACCGAACGAGCGGATGCACTCGATTCGAGAGGCTCGTGATGAGGACGGTGTCCGACGGCGTCCCAGGTTCGACCGGCTGATAATCCTCGTCGACCGGTTCGACCACGACCCAGTCGGTATTGGCGTGGAGATTCCCGTGTTCGCACTCGACGGCAATCGGGACGAATTCCGTCGCCCCATAGAGTTCTCGGACCACACAATCGAAGGTGTCTCGGAGCATTCGCTTTTGGGTCTCAGAGATGGGTTCTGCAGTGGGGAGAACGAGTGCCGGGCTGATGTCGAGACGGCCATCTTGCTGGGCTCGCGCCAACTCGACGAAGACGGTCGAGTAGCCTTCGAGGATGGCGGGTTGGTACTGGTTCAGATCGGAGATCAGGTCGTCGATCGGGCTCTTCGGGGAAAAGAGTCGAAGGCGACGCTCTCCATAGACGGATTCTCGACGCATCATCTCGAGGCCGGCCGCACCGGCGAAGTGACCGCCCGAGACAGCGACGAGTCCGATGCGGAGATTCTGTGTGAAGAGTCGGGACAGTGACGAAATTCCGGCCATTGCGGGCACGATCCACCGATCACCCAGCACGTCTGAAATGGTCCATGCGGTCTCATCCTGAACGAACACCCCCGGTTCCCCGGTCGTCCCAGACGTTGTCCAAACCGGATACATCCCGAGGAAGCGCTCGCCGATCTTCGTCTCGTCAGCGACGAACGCGTCGATCTCGGCTTTGGTAATCGCAGTGTCTGTGACGAGGTCGTCGAAGTGCTCCATGAGCATCGACTTCGACACCGGCGGGTACTGTGTGAGGTCGGTACTGCCCTCGGGGACGTCGGCGTAGTGGCGCTTGTAGAACCGTGACTGTCGCCGGGCAAAGGAGAGCATCTCAGTGAGCCGTCGTCGCTGCCGAGCCTCTATCTCTGCACGGGTCGCTCTTCTGGCCCGCCATACGTCGAGCGTGATCTTTCCTCTCTCAATTGGATTCATCGGACTGGTGTTGGAGCACGGGGGAATTCTTCCGAGCCCCCTCTCGTGTTCCCGTTAGACTTCGCGGCGAACGGACTTTGTTATTGGCCCGCCGAGCCAGCTGTTACCCGACGGTCCTCATGTGGCCCTCCCAGGGCTCACCATGTCCGGACAACAGTACGACCTCACCACAGGAATCCAATCTCCGTATCGACGACCGCGCCTTCTCGGCGTCGTAGTGTATCGGTGGCAACAGCGCTGGTTCGGTGTGGCGGCCAGTTCGAACATTGTACGTCATCAGGGCGTCACCGCAGAAGAGCACATCTCGATCGGGGAGATAGAACGCGGAGGATCCGGCCGTATGCCCGGGGACATGGATGACCGTTGGATGCCCAGGGACGTTGAGTTCGTCGCCGTCCTCGAAGATTTCGAACGCCGTGAGTTGCGGCACCGATCCGACCCCTGAGTGGACGACTTCGACGAAGTACGAAAACACCGGGGGCTTCCAGAGTACCTTCACGAAGTCGAGCGGTGGGAGCGACCGGGACACCGTGTTTGTCCGCTGCACATCGGCCGGGTGGATCCACACCGGCGCGTCAGCGGCTACTCGAAGCCACTCGGCGAAGCCGAGATGGTCGAGGTCGCCGTGGGTGATGAGAATCGCCGCAACGTCGGATATCGTGTATCCGAGTACCTCGACACCTTCGACGAGGAGGTTCCAGTGTCCGGGGAGGCCAGCGTCGACGACAGTGAGAGCATTGTCCTCCTCGACGATGTACCAGTTGATTCGGCGCGTCCCGAATCGATACACTCTGTCGGCGACCTCGACGCCACGAACGAATTCCATAGCGGACGTACGCACTCGACTGGGATATCTCTGCTAGCTGGTTTGAGCGGGTAAGCGCCTGCTTCCTGGATGCCGTGCCTTCTCTGACCACCCGCGTCGAAACCCGTCGTCAGCCGACGAGCGTCACCCCAATCAGGCTCCCGACACCGTAGGTGAGGACCGCAGCAGCGAGTCCAATCCCGACCTGCCGCAGTCCAGAAAAGAGCACGGACCGTCCCGTGAGAAGCGTGATGCCGGCCCCGATGACGAACAGCGCGACTGCACTCAGCACGAGACTCACGCCGACGGCGACCAGTCCACTCAACACGAAGTACGGGAGGACGGGGACGATGGCTCCGAGTGCGAAGAGCACGAACGACGTCGCGGCCGCTTCCCACGCTGAGCCACCCAGTTCTTCTGGGTTGATGCCCAGCTCCTCCCGAGCGAGCGTGTCTAGTGCCATCTCCTCGTCGGCAATCAACTGCTCGGCAATCTCTCTGGCGCGTTCTTTCGAGAGCCCTTTCGCCTCGTAGATGAGGGCCAGTTCTTCTGCTTCTTCTTCGGGAACCTCGGCGAGTTCTTCGGCCTCAATGCCGATCTGGCGTTGATACAGTTCCCGAGAGCTTTGGACGGAGAGCCACTCGCCCATCGCCATCGACCCCGATCCAGCGAGGAGCCCGGCGAGACCCGTAATCAGAATCGCCGTCGAATCCAGTGCCGCACCGGCGACGCCCATCACAAGACTGAGATTGGACACGAGACCATCGTTTGCACCGAGAACTGCGGCACGGAGTGCGTTGCCGCTGGTCGCCCGGTGGCGGCCTTCGAGCTGGGCGAGGACTTCCCCCCGTGCCCCCTGCCCGGGTGTTTCCGCGATCACCGTCAGGAGACGATCGTGCAAGCGTTCGTCGGCGGCCATCCCGGTTCCCGTGACCTCCGGTTGGGTCGCGTAGTCACTCCCACCGATGGCCTCCCCGGCTTGCATGGAGGATAGTACCAGCCCCGGTCCGAATCGACGGGCAAGCCACGCCAGCACCCTCGCTCTCCGAGACGGCTTGGCGTCTCCTGGGTCAGAACCGGCTTCTCGAATCTTCTCGGTCCAGAAGTCTGCATGGGTTCGCTCCGTGTCGGCCAGCCGGCGGTAGACTTCTGCGACCTGTGGTTGCGATTCGGCGTCAGCCATCGCGGTATAGACCGTCGCACTGTCGATTTCGTCTTGCCGATTGCGACGGTAGCGTTCGATATCCTCTGGAGCAGTCATATATGGTGTAATTGCGACACGAGGACTTAGTGGTGGCTTCAGCGCATCACAGGGTCGCCTTGACTGCTGCCTACCCCCTCATCCAATACACGGTCAGTGGGAGTTGAGACCGTCGCTCTCAATGCATACGGTCTCAACTTCCCACAGGTTCGGAGGATGTCGAAGATACAAACGAGATAGCGGTGCAAACCAGTATTTTGCGGCTGAGGTGAGTGTGGGGTCGACAGGATCAGTGTACCGATTGGGTGGAGAGTCGTGATATCCGAAGAGATGGAGTACCAAAGCGGGACTCGGGAGGGAGTTGTCACTCCCGAGTCCCGCGGTCTGGGCGTCTTTCACCGATCAGTCGGGCGGAGCGAGGCAGAAACCGATGAGTTCGACGACTTCGCCAGCGCGGAGTGGCGGCTTTACGCCGAGGTCGACGACAAGCGCCTCACGAACCTCCTGCTTCGTGAGGCGCCAGACGTTGTACATGACGACGCCAAGGACAAAGTACAGTAGCCGCACGCGGTAATCTGTCGAGGCTGTGGCAGGGAGGAAGTGATGCTTGATGGTCTTGTACTCGCTTTCGATCTGCCAGCGCCAGCTGTACTGCGCGGTGAGTCCCATTGCCTGGTCGGGCGTTACGACGCGATTTGTCGTGAAGACGGCGTACGTCCCGTCTTCTTCCGTCGACGGGACGTACATGAAACTGAGCTCGTGTGAGCGACCGTCCACGGAGAGTGTCACCGCTCGCTCGACGGCGACGTCGGCGAGCGGGTGGGCTTCTAACTTCTCGATCTGCTCTATCTCGGCGGCGTAGACCTGCTTCGGAATGAGATAGGTGATGTCGTGGCAATCGATCACGTCCCAGACTTCCATGGCGTCGAACTCACGGTCGGTGAACAGTTTGTGAATCTCGACGTGTTGTTCAGCCTGCGCCAACAACCGCCGGACGAGGTCGGCTTTCGAGTGACTCTCGATCTGGGAGGCGTCGCCTTCCCAGGCCGACGCCTCCCGGACGGGTTCGATCCCGAGGACAATCGGCGTGTTCTGGCCGATGATCGTCAACGTTGCGAACTTGTAGCTACGCCCCTCTTTGTCGCCGCTCACCATCTCCGGAAAGTTGTCTTTTGGAACCTTCTCTTCGCCATCGACGATGACGAGTCATCGTCGGGATCGTCTTTGTACGGAGAGGGATAGAAGTCCCAGTGAGTGATGTCGATCGCCGCGATGACGGGCTCCGCGAGCCCGTCGGTCGCGTCGATCTCTGTGAGCAAGCACTCCAGTCCGGCGTGAAACGGCTCGAAGATCGCATCACGGATCCGTTGCCAGTCGAGCGGTCGCTCACCGACTTTAAAGACGGTGAGCGACGTCTGCTCGGCTG
>NZ_JBPEHH010000058.1:0-26903 GCF_054177595.1 Haladaptatus ordinarius
CGATGTAGCGGATGGAGAGCGAAGCATTTGGCCTGCGTATGAAACCACTGTTGGAGATGAGCTAGACATCTTGTTCGGGGTGTTCCCGGCGGAACACCCCTTTCTCCTGCGCCCTCAGAACGTGTATTCCACAGGTATTCCTCTATAGGTTTTTTAAATCGTCTTCAAAAACGGGTGTCCGATGGCGGTCTTCTCTCTGATGAGTCTATGTCGATGCAAGTACACGTATGATAGAGGCCTGTTTCCAGAGTAGCCAGCCTCCGTAACTAACCGCAACCAATCCCAAGACGGTCACTCCAACCGCGCCCCAATTCGTCGTGTCGAGAGCGCAGGCCAACGTCTCACTCGCACACGAGCCGAACAATTCTCGTGCGAACGCACCGACGTACACGAGTCCGACGCCGACGACTACGACACCGGTGCCGACCAGCGTCTTCCGTACGATTTCACGCTCGGTCGGCGGGGAGGCGAGTATCGACTCCCGAACACCCGTACGTGGCCCGGCCATCCGTGAGAACGCAGCAGCTCCGAGCAACAGGAGAGCCGCGGGAACAAAAATGAATCCGACCGACATCATTCCCAGGATAGAAAGTCCTGTCAACAGAAGCGCGGCAACCCAGACGAGAGGTGTCCGGTTCGTCCACACGCCAATCCCACCGACAAGCGTAAAGAGAATGCTGAGCATCACAATCCCGGCAAAGAACACGTCTGCAAGCGGATTCGGAAGCAGGAGCAAGATGACTGCGACGCTGGCAGAAAGGAAGGCGAGGACGCTCAGGAGACGACCGACCATCTCGCTCGATAGAGACTGAGATGCTGGATTCATGATCCTACTGTACCTCTCTGCACTGTTGTCGGGTCGGTTGGATGGTCTGTCTACTGTACCAGATGGGGGGCATGGTCGACACTACCGGGAGAGGTGTTGTTACGTTACCTCCTGTCTATTGTGACACCCCATGTCACCCCCGCCAAAACCGACAGGTGTTGGTAGCGATCGACCACGGACCTGATCGGGGGCAACCACCTGCGAACCATGTGCCCTCTACTCAGCACGAGTGCGATCACTTCCCCCAGTCGCTTTCAGAAGTGCCGTGCTGAATAGAGAGGATGTGTACTGCATCGGAATCCGTCGTTCAGTCCTTGTGATCTGGGTTGAAAGCGTAATAGCCAACGGCCATCGAAATTCCCATTGCAACGGCCTCGAAAGACAGGGATTCACCGACCAGCGTGCCAAAAACGAACAGAACTATAGCAGATGTGATGCCAGCAAGAGAAGCGTATTGGATACGAGAGAGACCTCGTATCCACTCGTCAAGACGACGGTAGAGCCGTCTTGCGGTGCTCATAATTCACATAATAGTAGACGACATATAGTGTTATTCTGACCGACTCGGCTGTGTATCTTGCAGCGGCTCACCGAACTGATGGTCTGCTGTCACAAATGGCGTGCTGAATCCATGCTCTCGGCCTTGTTTGAACGCGTGATTTTACGGGTGTGAGTGCTCGATGGCGCGTTCGATGTTGCGGACTGCGGATTTCATGACAAGTTCGCGGAATTGGCCGAACCAGGTTCTCGCCCAGAGCGTGTCGCCGTATCTATGCCGGAGACCGAAAAACACCGATTCTGCGTTCGAGCGCTGATGATACGCCCGATCATAGATGAGCAAATTTCTCGCCCACCCCCGCATTCCGGGGTCGCGCTGCGGAATCAACGGTGTGATATGTTCCGCACGCAACCGCGTGCGAAGCTCCTCCCAGTCGTAGCCCTTATCGGCCGCGACAGTACTCAAAGCATCGAGATTCCGGGTTAGAACCTGCCAGCCAACCTGTGTGTCGTGTGGTTGTTTCATCGAACAGTGTATATCTAGGATCGCGCTGGTCTCGCAATCGATGAGCAGCGTCGTCTTCACCGCCTCGAACGTGTAGTCGGTGCGTTTGGCGTAGTGCTGGCTGGCTTGAACGCGATCGACGCCGGTTGCATCGATTGCCTGAACATCACCGAGGTCGTACAACTCGACGGATTGATCGAGGATCGCTCGCCACCGCTTCATCGGAATCGCCTGCTTTCGCGTACATATCGTCGAGAAGTGCGGAATCGTCTCAGGCGTCAAGCCGAGTGATTTCGCCACTCTCGGCATCTCACGGAGGACGTCCATCAGCTTCCGGTACGGATGGCCGAGATACTCTTTGAGCCCCTGAACGGCGAGTATTACCCAGTCAGCGTAGCCGTCTTCGCCTAGACGGTACGCCGGAGCTGGCGGTCCAACGACGGCTTTTTGAGCGAGCGATACAACCGTCTCCGCGAAGCGGGCGGTCTTCGTGTGCACAACGAACCCGTCCCGCTTCACATCCTAGTAGATGTGGTATTTTCTCCGAGCTTCTAGCGTACCGATACGAGTTCCACAGGCCTCCGACTTCTGATGTTCGAGCGTCTAAACAAGGCCGAGAGGGTGTATTCACGTATGGAAATTCTGCGAGTGAAGTAACGGTCGGCCGACTGCATTACTCTTTTGACTGAACACTCGCGTTGCCATTGGATGAGAAAATCACCAGAGGTCAATACAATTGCTCTCTCCTCAACCGGCAGGCGGTGGACACGTGAATGCGGTAGCTGTGGCTCCTGCTTCCGGCGGCTGATTCCCCTCACTCACTCTCGGTCGCTTGGATGATCAGGCCGGGGTGATCGAACATCTCCCCACAATCAAGCAGGGAATCGACCGTTCTGGTGTTCTGCAGGTCGCACCGCTGAGGCACCAGTGCGTGAGGAAGAGATTCACGTATTCGGGCTTTCCCGGTTGGCGCAGCGAGCGCCAACCGGGCTGTCACGCCCAGGTCTCGGCTTCCTTCGCACGTGGACCAGTCAACAATCGCGCGGTCTTCGCCGCCGAATACAGCTCGGTCTCTTGTGCCTCATACTTTGCTCACGCTCTCTGGATATAGCAGAATTTCCATCGAGTCAGCACGGACGCTGAAACCTACCACCGACTGCGGGTTTCGAGAGAGCAACGTCGTCCAACGAACTGTCGGGGAACTCGGTTTCACGAGAACGGGACGGCATGTGTCGATGGGACACAAAAAATCAGCAGTGTAGTTCACGGGCGAGTCGTTCAGTTGAACTGGAACGACACGTCGGTGTCGGCTGGCCCGCTGCCGAGCGTCGGCGAGAGGATGACCTCGGCTTCGTACTCGTCGTGACGGTCGTACTTGGCGGGCAACATGAACTCGATGCTCGCCCGACCACGGTTGTCCGTCCGCCCGCGCAACAGGGCGACGACCTCGTCTTCGTCTTTCAGCGTGATACGAACCGTGACGTTCGCACCCCGAATCGGGGCGTCGTCCGCGGTCGCATCGACGAAGACGATGGCCTCCTCGTCGTCGATAATCTCGACGCCGGCGTCGAAGTTGGCCTTCCTAACGGTGTGAACCGTCGACGAGAGACCGCCGATGGGGGTGTAGCTGCAGCCGTAGAGCGCCTGGAAGCGAAGCGAGAGGGTGGGCGAGTCCATCCGCTCTTCCTGCCAGCTCTCGTCCAGTGGCATCCACTCGTCCGCGCTAATGCGCGCCGTGGGCGTCGCGGTCTCGCCGGGGTCGAGCCAGAACTCCACGGGGTCGATGTCGACGTAGTAGCCGTGGCGGAGTCCGTCTACTTCGACGCGGAAGTGTTCGCGCCGCGGGAGCGGGTTCTGCACCTGGAAGTCGAACTCGACGGGTTCGTAGGGACTACCGCTTTCGAGGTACCAGTCGGTGATGTTCTCCTGTGCGAAGTTGTTGCTCGCGTTGAGTTCGTCCGACTGGTGGATGACGGTCGCCTTGAGACAGACGTGGCCTTCGTTGTGGTCGCGTGGAGTCCACTCGACCATCGCCACCCCGAACTCGCCCGGCGGGATGGACGGGATGGTGTCGCTGCCGATGTCGTGGGACGCACCCGACCCGGCGGGGACGACGACGCTGAACTCCACTTCGACGTCGTTCGCCGCTTCGGTCCCGTCGTTCCAGACGCGAGCGTAGACGCGGCTCGGCCAGCCGACGCGTGACCGGTCGCCGTTGTGCACGGGGTTACCAGCGACGTCCGGGTTGGCGACCGCGTCGCTGTGGCTGTACTCGTCCCATCCGTTGTCGACTTGCGTGTCGATCCAGATGTCCGCCGACTCCCACGGCGGCGGCGACCAGGTGTCGATGCGGAGGTCGTAGAAGTCACCCATTCCCCAGGTCACTTCGACCTTGTAGACCGCCGGGTCGCTACCGATGACCTCCTCGCACTCGACCGTAATCGAGTTCGTCGCCGTCAGCGGTTCGGTGAGCATCTCGTCGCTGACGTCTAACGGGTCGGAGTACGGCGTCAACAGCGTCGAGTGCGCGCGGTAGACCGGCAGGCCGGTCATATCGTCGACCGCGTCCGTGACGATGACTCCCTCGTGGGGGATGGAGGCGTCGTACTCGGCATCGCCGAGGAGGGCGTCACTGAACGGACGTTCGCGGGCTTCGACGTAGAGGTCGTGGTTCTCCTGGAGGTGGAGTTTCGCCGCGTGGACCAGCGGGATGCCCGGGTGACTCGACGCGAAGGGGTTGACCGCCGGCATCTCCACGCTGCTGGGCAACAGCAAGAACGTCTCCGTGGTGGTCGCGTTCGCGGGCGGCGCGTTCATCACGGCGACGTCGCTGGGGTCCATCCATGGCTGGTCGAAGCCGACTTCCGTGCTCCCGGGGCGGTGGCTCTTGTGGGCCTTGATCCACGCGCTCGGATGGGTGTCGTGCCAGCCAGCGTCCATGATGTCCCAGAGGTCGAGTTCCCGGCCGACGAGTTCGGGGTCACCCGGTTCGTCGTAGAGGTCGGGGAAGCCGAGATTGTGCCCGATTTCGTGGGCGAACACTTCCCACGGGTAGCCGCTAGTGATGTGGACGAAGCCGTACTTGTAGGACTTTCCGCGCACGTTGAACGTCCAGCCGTGGCCGGAGGCGTACGCCCGGAGATACGAGAACCCGTCGGAGACGGCGTGACTGACGATGAGACCCTCGTACCCGCTGAGGAGCGCGTCGGCTTCGCCGTCGGTGAGGCTCTCGACCCGCTTTTCCAGCGCCTCGATGCTCATCGCGACACCGTCGTTGAGCGCGTCGATTCCCTCGGTGACCGTCGGCGTATCGAGTCCGAGAAACGACAGGCCGGTACCGCCGTCGACCGCGAGAGTGGCACCGGTGCCGTCGGTCGTCGTTTCGAGCCGGAGTTGCCCGGCGTTGGTTCGGGCGATGAAGGGAACCTCGTCGAGTCCTTCGTCGGTCGCCTCCGCCTCGATAGCGTCATTGATGGCCGTGATCACTTCCGAGAGCGTCTGGCTTCCGGAGGGGAACGTCACCACGACGGTGATGCCGCCGCCGGAGAGTTCGAGCGTCTCGGTTCCGGAGAACATCACGGGGAAGGTCGCGCCCGAGGCGTCGATGCGCTTGGGTGCGGCCTTGTGGTAGTAGTCGAACCAGTCGTCGTCGAGGCCGATGACGTGGTCGTAGACGTCGAACTGGAAGGAGGTCTTCCCGTAGGAGGCTTCTTTCCAGAACTCGCCCGCACACTTTCCCGGCCCGGCCAACTTGTCCGTGAGGTCGGCGGCCATGTCGGCTTCGGTCAGTCCGGCGGGTAGCGACTGGTCGGCCGGCAACACCAGCAACACGAGATAGCGCTGGTCGGTTGCACTCGGCGTGACGACCTGATTTTCCGGCGCGGCGAACCGGTAGTTCGTGTCCGGGGTCGGTGTCGGGAGCACGACGTCGAACGCTCTGTCGATGACCTCCTGGCCGAATCGATTCGTCACGACGAGATCGAGCCGTCGGCTTCCGAAGCGGTCGATTCTGGTGAGTAGTTCGCGATTGCGGTCTATCCGTGGCGTCGCGTTCGTCTCCTCTCCCGTTTTCATCTCGGTGCCACCGTCACCGGCGAGTCGCCACTCGTCCGGGAACCGGGGCGTGATACGGTCGAAGAGCGGAGCGCCTGGCCGGGCGTCGTCCGGAACGCGGACGACCAGTTTTCGGGTACTGCGGTCGATTACCTCGGCAGCGTAGGGACCGAAGGAAACCGTCGCTCCGCCGAAGTTGTATCCCGTTATCGTCACTTCGGTTCCGGGCTCCCCCTCGTTCGGGTCGTAGTCTGTTACTCGCGGTGCGCCCAGGTGGAACGGGCGGTCTTCGTACTCTTTTAGCAGTTCGTCGTACGAACCGGTGAACGCGAGGCGGTCGCGGATACCGCTCGATTTCGTGGTTCGCTCTGGAACTTCGGGTTTCTTTTTGACACTCATGGTCTCGGGTGCGGGCGTTCACGAAAATCGGTGAACCGCTTCCGCCCACAGAAATACACCGTAAGACTAAATAACATTATCTATTATTAAAGTTATTCTGACCAGATTACTTTTGGAATATCTATCTCGACTGACATACGAAGGTGGACGTGACGTGGCCTCTCGGTTGTCGACTGGACGACACCTACCCCTCTACTTCGATTGACGGTTTTTCGACATCTGGTGTCCCTCTCTCTGACTAATCCTGGAGTATCGAGCTTCGAATCAAATACTTGAATTCACTGTGAAAAACCGACCTCGGACCGAGACAATTTCGCAGGTGGGAAAATTGTCGAATTTTATCTACCAGGTTTATGATAACAATCGTCCAGTAACCGAAGCGGAGGTTGGAACATCGACGCCTGCATGCAAAAAGCGAGAAGGAGTCGACTCTAGAATGCATCTAAGAATATTTATATATTTTTTACTTAAATAAATATAAATTTTCGATTCTCATTTCATCATATGTGATGTCTAATAAAAATAGCGGTCGAGATTCGGGACGAAACGCGGACGACGACCGGTCGACCATGACCCGGCGACGCGCACTCCAACTCGCGGGCGTCGGCGTCGGGAGCGTAGCGCTGTCGGGAATCGAATCCGTCGACGTACGGGCAGCGTCCAACTGCGCCGAGGGGCCGTTCGAGCGCACCTACGCGGGGGCGACGGTGAATCTGGCACGACTGGAGTCGAGAAAGCGCGGGAAACGGAAGCCGCCGGATTCGGGCGCGAAGTCGCCGGCAAGCGAGAAAGAACTCGAGACGCTACGAGCGGACGCCGAACGTGGCACTCACGGCCAACTGCCGGGTCGCGCACAGCGGTCCTTGGAGACGGGCGACGACCTGACGATCGGAACCGAGTACGACGGCGTCGGTGCCGAAGGAACGCGAGGTGGCGTCCCCTCGGACTCGCAGATCGCCGCCGGCCACGGCAAGGTCGTCCACGCGCTCAACCAGCAGGTCGCCATCTTCGACAAACGCTCTGGAAGCCAGCAACTCAAAGTCCAACTGGAGGACATCTTCCATCCGGTCATCGACAAACCGGCGGGTGGATTCGCCTACGGTTTTCCCTTCGTCTTCGACCCACGGGCGCGGTACGACCGGAACGCGGATCGGTTCGTCGTCGCCGCGACGCAGTACGAACCCGGAATCACAGAGAGTGGCGAAATCGTCGACCGGGAGGAGTTAGAAGAACGCGCAGAGGAGGGCGAGGAGGGCGACCTCGAACCCCTCCAGCGACCGCCCAGAGGTTGGTGGTGTCTCGCCGTCTCCGACGACAGCAATCCGAACGGCAAGTGGCACGTGTATCGGATTCCGCCGCTGAACAACGAGGGGCTGGTCGACTACCCGACGCTCGGTCTCGACCGAGACGCCATCTACCTCTCGCAGAACTTCTTCGGGACGCAGTTCGAAGTGACGATGGTCACGCTGGACAAAGCGGCCGCGTACGCTGGCGAGGACGTCGCTGCGAACCACTTCACCGCGATGGACAACCCCAACCTCGCCAACACCGACTTCACAGTACAACCGGCGTTACAGCCGTTCTCGGGCGGTAGCGACGGCACCTTCTACCTGCTGGATAGCGTCTTCCCGTCGCCGACGGCGAGCGCGCTCACGCTCTGGGAGGTGACTGATCCGCTCGACGATCCGACGCTCGAGTGTTTCACCGTCGACGTCGAGGAGTTCGCCTATCCGCCCGCGGCGCGTCAACCCGACTCGGACGCGCGCATCGACACGCTCGGTACGCGGTTGATGAACCTCGATTACGACGACGGGTCGCTCTGGTCGGCCCACACCATCCAGTACGACTGGAACGGCGACGGTACCGCCGTCGCGGCTATCAAGTGGTACGAAATCGACACGGAGACGCGAGACGTCGTTCAGAGTGGGGTGTACGGCGAACCGGATACGTCCTACTTCATCCCGACCGTCGGTGCGGACGGCGACAGGACGGTCATCACGCACAATGTGAGCGGCCCCGACACCTATCCGCGGATGGACGTCGCAGGACGAACGGCGGACGACGCCCCCGACGAACTGGCGGATTCGGTCGTCGTCCAGGATGGCGAATCGCGGTACGATTACGGCGAAGGCTACGACGTGATGCGCTGGGGTGACTACAACGGCGTCTCTGTCGACCCGACCACGGAGCGGTTCTGGACTGTGAGTCAGTACTCGCCGGATATCGACGTCGACCCGGCCGCCGAGGAGCGCGACCCGTACCACACGCGTATCGCCGAACTGTCGTTCGAGTGACGAAAAACGTCTGGCCTCGCGGCGGGCGCTGTCGACACCCATCCATCTCCGGTCGATTCGCCTATCGCTCGTCGGTCATCGTAGACTCGTCGCCCGATTCCGTGTCGTCGGGAACGTCGAACAGTCCCCGGTAGACGAAGGCCCACGCTTCCGCCCGTTTCGATCTGGGTTGTGGTACTCGCATGGTATCTCGAACTCGTGTGGTCGTGTGTCCACGAGCTTTAGGCTAACCTAAATCGCGTAGTAGCAAAAAGATTTGGGTGGCCGCGACACTTATTGTCGATTCGGTCGACGTTTCACTGCTCACGTATGTCTGCGTGAATCGGTGGAACCGACGTTCGGGGGAAAAATGACAGACGGTCAGATTTGGAAGAGAGGTGCGCGACCGACAGTTCGGGGTGAAGTCCACGACGACCACCTGCGAAATCTCCGATTTCACTCCGCGAGAGAGGACGTGAACCGTCGGCACTGACCGATGGCGACGAACCTGTTGTTGGTCTCGGCGTCGCTAATCGTCCTCGGAGCGGTCGCACGGTTACTCGGCGACCGGTACGGCGTTCCGAACGTCGTGTTTCTCCTCGGGTTCGGCATCCTGTTCGGACCGGAAGGCGTCGGGTTGGTCGACCCGACGCTGTTCAGTGGGGCGCTCTCGACCATCGTCTCGCTCGCGGTGGCCATCATCGTCTTCGAGGGGGCGTTTCGACTCACCCTCGGCGAGATACGTTATGCACCGAGGTCGGCGCTCCGACTGGTGACCGTCGGTTCCGCCATCACCTTCGTCGGCATCGGCCTCACGACTCGCGCTCTGCTCGGCCTCCAGTGGAGTCTCTCGTTTCTCATCGCCGCGCTTCTCGTGGCGACCGGGCCGACCGTCGTCACCCCGATTCTCGAGCAGATAGCGGTGCGAGACCGTGTCGAGACCACGCTCGAAACCGAGGGGATCGTGAACGACCCCGTCGCCTCGGTGCTGGGGGCGGTCATCTTCAGCGCGGCGGCACTGGGCGAGCGGCCGTTTACACGCGGCGGCCGGGTCGGCGAAGAAATCGTCATCGAGTTCGTCGCCCAACTGAGCGTGGGCGTCCTCGTCGGCATCGTCACGGCGGCCGTGGCGTCCATCGTGCTTCGGCGCCTGAGTCGGACGCCCCAGAACTCGCGTATCACCGTCATCGCACTCGCGTTGCTCTCGTTCGCCGTCGCCGACCTCTTCGCCTCCGAAGCGGGCGTGGTGGCCGTCGCGGTCGCCGGGCTGTTGCTGGGCAACGCCGAGATTCCGTTCGAACGGGAGATAGCGGGGTTCAGCGGGGACGTGACGACTATCGTCTTGAGCGTCGTGTACGTCATCCTCGCGTCACTGCTCAGGTTCGAGGAACTCGTCGAGTTCGGACTGGCGGGCGTCGCCGTCGTACTGGTCGCGATGCTGGTCGTTCGACCGCTCGCCGTCTTCGTCTCGACGGTTCGCTCGGCGTTCACGCGGAACGAACGCCTGTTCATCTCGGCCATCGGCCCGCGGGGAATCATTCCGGCATCGACCGCGACGCTGTTCTCGCTCCAACTCGCGACAGCGAACGTCGAAAACGCAGAGAGCATCGTGAGCGTCGTCTTCCTCGTCATTTTCGTCACGGTCGTGATAGAGGCGGGCGGCGCACCGGTCATCGCACGAACACTCGACATCGAACCCATGACGATACTCGTAATCGGCGGCAGTGGAATCGGACGCACCCTCGCAGAGCGCCTCGACGAGCAGGGTGAACACCCCATCGTCGTCGAACGAGACGCGGATACCGTCACGGAACTGCGAGCGCAGGGATTCTCGGTCGTCCACGGGAACGGGACGAGCGCGGCGGTCCTCGAAGAGGCGGGTGTGAACGACGCGAAGATGGTCGTCGCGATGACTGGCAACGACGACCAGAACATCCTCGCTTGCCAGACGGCCCGCATCAAATTCGGCGTCGACGACCTCATCGCACGGGTGAACGACCCGGAGAACGTGGCGGCGTTCGAAGACCTCGGCGTCCGAACGACCACACCGGCGCTTGCGACGGTCGATACGGTAGACCACATGATTCACCGACCGAGTCTCTACGACTGGCTCTCGGGGGTCGGCGACGAAAATGACATCTCCGAGGTGGTCGTCGGGTCGAATGAGTTCGCGGGCCGCACGCTCGGCGACGTTCCGTTTCCCGACGGCAGTACGGCCATTCTCGTCCGCCGCGACGGCGAGTACGTCGTTCCGCGGTCTGACCTCGTCGTTCGGACGGGTGACCGAATCACACTGCTCGGTACGGCGGACGCCGTCGAAGAGGCGGCCGAGTCGTTACGGTGACGATTTCGAGGGCGAGTCGCGTTCGCCTTCGGCCGACGTCGAGCGAACCACGGCGGCCCCGTATCGAACCATCGAACGACTCGTTTTCGGAGCGATTGGAGGGCCGACAGAGTTCTTTTCAGCAGCGAGGCAAAAAGGGTTATCACGGGATGGGAACGAACATCGGAAACACGACGAGTGGACACCCACCACTCACCGGGTCTCTGCTCGGCCCTCGCTCGTATCGCCCTCCGTCCCGAAACGGGTGAGGTATCGCGCGGCGAGAGTGCCAATAGTATTGATATATAGAGAACGTAGCCGTCCGTGGCGGTTGGTACTGCTATGACACTATACCCGCCTCGATATATCACTAATATAAGTAGTTTTCAAGTGACGACTGTCATCTCAGCCTGAATGGCGCGAGACTTCGACAAGTCGAAAATCGGCGCATCGCGACGTAAGTTCATCACGGTTGCTGGTGTTGCTGGGGCAACGGCACTGGCAGGCTGCAGTGGAACCACGTCGAAGGAAGACACGACGACGGGGACCGGAAACGGCGACGGGACGAGCACGAGCGGTGGAAACTCCGGCGGTAGCACGGCGACGCAACCGCTGACGGCGGACGGTTCCTCGACGGTGTTCCCTATCACGAACACCGGTGCGAGCTACTGGAACTCGAACCCCGAGACGGGCGACGAAGACTACTGGCCGAAGAAGTGGGCCAAAGACGAGTACAACACCGACAAGCGACTCGCAGACTACTTCGCCGGCCAGTACGGTTACGAGGGAACTGGCAAGCGAAGCCAACCGCCGTTCCTCGTGAACGTCGCACTCAGCCACTCTGGAACCGGTATCGAGGGCGTCATGGAGGGCCGCGTCGACATCGGCGACTCCAGCGCCTCGGCGAAAGCCGAACTCAGCGGGAAGAACGTCTCCGACTCGAAGATGAAGAAGTTCGTCGACCACGTAGTCGGCGTCGACGGCCAGCCCATCGTCGTGAGCAAGGAGATTCGGGACGCGGGCGTCGAGCAGATAACCATCGACCAGCTCCGGAAAATCTACAAGAAGAAGATCACGAACTGGAAGGAGGTCGGCGGTCCCGACCGGCAGATACTCGCACTCGGTCGCGCAGAGGGCTCCGGTACCGACACTTCGTTCCGACAGAACGTCTACGGCGACCCCGAAGCGCCCATCAAACCCGACCAGCGCTACGGGAAAAACCAGCAACTCCAGCAGGCGGTCTCCAAGGCCAACAACGCCATCGCGTACATCGCGCTCGCGTTCGTCAAGCCCGACGGTCAAGTGCCGCCGCTCGCGCTGAAGATCAAGGACACGGTCTACGAGTACGGCAACAACCTCGGTGCGAAAGAGTACCCGCTCTCGCGTGACCTCCACGCGTACACGTGGGAAGACACTTCGAAGAAAGAGGCCGCGTTCATCAACTTCATCCTCAGCGACTTCGGACAGAAGACCTTCGTCGAGGCGAACAACTACTTCAAACTCCCGCAGGACCGCCTGAAGAAACAGCGCGAGAAGGTCAAACCGGAGAAGTACAGCTGATAACGGCGACTGCGCACCGCGAATAGTCACCGCAGCCACCTTCGACCACATTGTTCACGATGTTAGACATACTTTCGACACACGTTACTAACTACCGCTCACGATACGACGACGGAGCGTTGCTGCTGTGGGGACTCGGCACGTTCGTCCTGTTCGCCGCGTTCGGCTCGTTCCTGAATCAGTCACGCTGGACAGCCGTGCTAGTTCTCGTTTTCGTCGTCGTCGCCGTGGTTGGATGGTACACGTATCAGCCGGAGACGGCGCGGGGGCTCACGTTCCTGGCGACCATCCTGACCGTTATGGTACTCGGACTCATCATCACGTTCATCCTCATCGAGGCGTTGCCCGTGATGCGGGAGATGGGTCTGGATCTCGTCTTGAAGACGGATCCACCGCTCTGGGGGTCTGGGACGTTCTCGCTGACGCCGATGATATTCGGGACGCTCGTGACGACGGCGATCGCCACCCTCATCGCGGCACCGCTTGGCATGGCCGGTGCGCTGTTCTTGAGCGAAATCGCACCGAGGGCGGTTCGTGAAGTCGTCAAACCCGGTATCGAGATGATGGCGGGCATCCCGTCGATCACCTACGGGTTCATCGGTTTCGTGATCATCAACGACTACTTCTACCGGGAGCTTTCGACGCCGACGATTGGGAACCTCTTCACCGTCGGTACGATGATCGGCATCATGGCGTTGCCAACCATCGTCACCGTCGCCGAAGACGCGCTCTCGACGGTTCCCGAGTCGATGAAGAGCGGCTCGCTGGCCATCGGGTCAACCGACTGGCAGACGATGAAGAGCGTCACCATCCCGGCGGCGTTCTCGGGCATCTCCGCCGCCATTCTGCTCGGCGTCGGCCGCGCGATGGGTGAGACGATGGCCGCGACGGTCATGATAACGCACAACAAGAACGGGTTTCCGAGCCCGCTGTACGACGTGTTCGGTTCCAAAGGTGAGACGCTGACCACCGTCATCGCGTTCGAAGCCGGGAACGCGCAGGGAACACATCTGAGTGCCCTGTTCGCCGGGGGCGTCATCCTGTTTCTGACGGTCTTCGTCATGAGTGTCGGCGCACAGTACATCGAAACGCAGATGAAACGGAAACTGGGTGGCAGACGATGAGTAACGTCCAACGAACCGCGCTCGCTTCGAAAGATTCCACGGTCGCCGACCATTTCGCGTCCGGGGTCGTCGCCGTCAGCTTTCTTGTCTTCGTGACGGGCTGGATGACGCTGTTCCAGTGGGTCGGAGAGAAGACCAGCGTGCTCGGCATGCGACTGTTCGAGCTGTTGGGGCTCTGTCTCCTCCTGATGGGTGTGAGTATCGCGGGATTCGGACTGGCGTCTCGATACGGTGCCATCGAGACGGAGCCGTCCGACACCGCCGGGCTGGTCGTCGGCGTGGTGTTCGGGCTCATCGGCTTCGTGGCTGGTGGACTTATCGCCTCGCAGGTGTTCGGAGTCGGAACCGTCGGCTGGGTGGCCGCGGCGCTCGTCCTCGGCATCGGAACCGCGACGGTGTCGGTCCTTCCGGCGGAAGACGTCGGCTCGACACTCCCCGCGGGTGCGTTGCTACTCGTGCTCGGTGCCGTCTTCGTGACCGGAGGCATCGACGCGGGGTGGTCGTGGTCGCCGGAGAGCCTCTCGGTGACCTTCATCGGACCGGTCGTCGTCCCGGTGCTCGCCATCCTCGGGTCACTCGTGGGTGTGTGGAGCGCGGCGAAAGCCCATGCCGGATTCGGCGTTCGAGGGCGACAGCGGGCGGCGTTCCTCCTCATCGGCGTGAGCGTCTTCGGCATGCTCTCCGTGCTCGGACTGCTGGTGGCGTTCATCGTCATCAACGGTATCGACACCCTGTTGACCGGCGCGAGTTTCGGTGGGAAAGAGTTAGTCTCGATTCCGTTCCTGACGAACGTCACCCAGAGTCTCTTCGTGAAGGTCCCCGGCGTCCTCCCGTCTATCATGGGGACGCTCTGGCTCGTCGTCGGTGCCGTGGTGTTCGCCGTACCACTCGGCGTCGGCGCGGCGGTGTTCCTCACCGAGTATGCCGAAGACGGTCGGTTCACGCAACTCGTCGAAATCGCGACGAACGGCCTCTGGAGCACCCCGAGCATCGTCTTCGGTCTCTTCGGCCTCGCGTTCCTTCTGCCGCGGGTCAGCAACGGTCATCGGTCGCTCCTCGGCGGCCAGCTCGTCCTCGGATTCATGCTCCTCCCGCTCGTGGTCATCACGAGCAGGGAGTCCATCAAGGCGGTGCCCGACGAGTATCGAGACGCGAGCGCCGCGCTCGGCGTCTCACAGTGGCAGACGATACGGAGCGTCGTGCTCCCGGCGGCGATGCCCGGCGTCATCACGGGCATCATCCTCGGCGTCGGTCGAATCGCCGGAGAGACGGCACCGCTTCTGTTGACGTTCGGTGGCCCGCCGTTCGCCAACGCGACACCGAACGTCCTCGGGTCGTTCGAGTTCTCGGCGGCGCCACCGTTCGTGACAAACGAGGCACTGATAACCGCGGGGAGCGCCCTCCCGTATCAACTGTACACGTCGATCACCAGCGGGCACGTCCCGGGACAGACGTTCACCGTCAGTGAATTCGGCTGGGGGACGGCACTCGTGCTGCTGATAGTCGTCCTCGGACTGTACGCCATCGGTATCGGCAGTCGGCTCTACTTCCGGAGGAAGTTACACCATGAGTAACGTCACGTTCGATCGATCGAACGATGAAGAACAGTCTACGAGTACGACGACTACCGGCGAGACCGAAGAGGAGATTCGAGACGAGTGGACGGACTACCGTTTCGACGGTGACGCGAAAATCTCCGTCTCGAATCTGGACGTCTACTACGGGGACGACCGCGCGCTCCGAGACGTCTCGATGGACATCCCCGAGAAGAGCGTGACCGCGCTCATCGGCCCGTCCGGCTGCGGGAAATCGACGTTCCTCCGGTGTCTCAATCGAATGAACGACCGGATAAATGCCGCAGAAGTCGACGGCTCCATCGAACTCGACGGTGAGGAGATATACCAGGACGGAGTCAACCTCGTCGAACTCCGAAAGCGAGTCGGCATGGTGTTTCAGGCACCGAATCCGTTCCCGAAGTCCATCCGGGACAACATCTCCTACGGACCGCGCAAGCACGGCGACATCAAGCGAGGGCTGCTCGCACGACTCCTCGGCGACGACAATCGCGCGAAAGAAGACGAACTCGTCGAGCGAGCGTTGCGAAACGCCGCGCTCTGGGACGAGGTCGAAGACCGTCTCGACGACAACGCGCTCGGGCTCTCGGGCGGTCAACAACAGCGGCTCTGTATCGCTCGGTGTCTCGCGGTCAGCCCCGAAGTCATCCTGATGGACGAACCGGCGAGCGCACTCGACCCCATCGCGACGGCGAAGATAGAAGACCTCGTCGAGGACCTCGCCGAAGAGTACACCGTCGTCGTCGTCACGCACAACATGCAACAGGCCGCTCGCATCTCCGACCAGACCGCCGTCTTCCTGACCGGCGGCGAACTGGTCGAGTACGACGACACCGAGAAGATATTCGAGAACCCGGAGAGCCAGCGCGTCGAAGATTACGTCAGTGGAAAGTTCGGATGACCAGGGAGATCGCCATGGAAACGAGGAAGGTCCAGTACACCGGGAGTTCGACGACGATTTCGCTGCCGAAAGAGTGGGCCGAAGAACACGGCGTCGAAGCGGGGATGCAACTCGCACTCTACCCGGCAGCGAACGGGGAGTTGATAATCGGTGCCCAGCAGGTCGAAGACGCCGACCCACCCCGAGTCGACATCGACAGTCTCTCCGCGACGGATATCCGGCGGATGGTCACGGCGTTGTACGCCATCGGAAACGATACGTTCGTCCTCACTTCGCAGGGAGAAATCCAACGGGAGCAACGCCACGCCGTCGAGAGCGCGGCGGGCGACCTGGTCGGACTGGAAGTTCGCCGCGAATCCGAGTCGGAGATCGCTCTCGACAGCCTCGTTGACGCCAGAGCGATGTCCATGGAACGAATCATCCTCCAACTGCAGTACACGGCACTCTCGATGCACCAGGACGCCGTCCACGGGCTCGTAGACGGAGACGAGGAAATCGCTGCGCGGGTGGCCGAGCGCCGATCGGACGTCGAACGACGGGCCGCCATCGCCGAAAGCTGTTTCCAGCGGACGCTCACGAACGTCGAGGAACTCGACCGCCTCGGACACCCCCGCCCCGTTCTGTTCGACCAGTACACGACGGCACGGACCCTCACCGACGTGGCCGAACAGGCCCAGACTATCGCGTCGCTGGTCGGCGAGCGAACGCCAATCGAGCGTCTGTCGTGGGCAGACGAGTTCGAACGGTACGCCCGCGACTCACGGACGCTCACCGAAGCGGCCGTCGAAGCCGTTCTGGCGGCCGACGAACCGCCACACGAGACGGTACGAACCGCACAGTCACTCGTAGACGACGTCATCGCGTTTCGGAGACGAACCGCGGACGAAAACGATGAAACGTACGTGCGAGCGGTTGCGGCCGAGGCCATCGAACGGACGGCGAGGAGTTCGGTGGACGTCGCCAGGCCGCTCTTCGCGGGTAGCGACGTCGGTACCCGTCGTGTGCCGAACTACCGTCGTCCGTCTTCGAACGCTGACCGAAGCGACCACTCACCGTCGGCGAAAAACGGCGACCCCGGATAGCCCGCGCCGCGCCAGAGCGCGTCGATGGGGTCGGCCAGTTCGACTCGAACGTCGGTATCGAAGTTCTGGAGGGAGACGGGAAACGGCGCGAGTATCTCCTCGCGTATCTCGCGCGGGTCGTCTTGCTCCGTGCCGGGGTCGAGCACACAGCCATCGGTTCCGTAGGCGCTGAACGCCACGTGGATGGGTGCCGTCTGCTGGTGATACGAGAGCACCCGAAGGTATCGACGGATACACGCCACCAGTTCGAGTTCGACTGTCCGGCCGTCGAGGTAGGTCGTCCCGTCGTCCGCGTGTGTGACGAACGGCAGTGCGGAGACGGCTTCGACGACGCCGTTCGAGAAGAGGTGCGTGTAGCCGGCACGCGGTTTTGCTCCGTCGGTGTCCTCGACGGACGCTCCGAACCCGTCTGCGGTCCACGTGCCGCGGGCCTCGCCGCGTCCGCCGAGCACCGGTAGCTCCTGCGGTCGCGTCGGGTTCGCCTCCGGCAACACGCCGTGTTCGGAGAGGTCGATTGCGTACCCGTCGTCGTAGACGCCGGTCGGGACGACGTGGAGGACGAGCGCGTGGGGTTCGTCGAAGTCGAAGGGGCCCTCGCCAGCGCCGACGGTTTCGAGGCGTCGTTCGTGGAGCGCCGTCGCCTGTTCGTTCGACCCGCCGGCGTACTTGGCCGCCTTGACTGCGTCTCGATAGTGCATCCAGTACAGAGACCAGTCCGTGAGAGTGGTTAAACGAACTGGTACAGCGAACGCTGTCGAGCGTTGTCTGTCTAGCTAATCAGCGACCAGAATCGGAGGCCGCCTCGTGAACCACGACGCTTCGATTCTCTCGCACCGTCACTTCGTATTCGTCGTATTCGAACTGAACGCTGGGGAGGTCACCCCCGAGTTGGGGTCGTCTGGTGGACCAGAGTGCGTCGAGGGCGTCGGTGTCGATGGCGTTGTAGAGTGGCTGGGTAAGCTCTAGTGGGTCACACGAGGCGGCGTCGGCGACTGCCCGGACGACTGCTTCGCTAGGTCGTTCCCTCGCTTCGATGTCTCGCTCGACGAGTACCGATTTCGCTACGATGGCTGAATCGTTCATGAGTATGCGTAATGCGTAGTAGTGGGTCGGACGTGAAATACTATTTGGATAGGAGCATACCTAAATCGCACTAAACAAAATGCGAACGCGGATAACGGCCGTCACCGCTACTGGTCGGCGAAAAATGTTGTAATGATATTACAATATGGCGTGGCACCTCACGGCGAGACGACCGACGAGTTTCTCGGGCCGTTCGCGGAGACTGTGACGGCTACGATTCGTCGTCCGTTTCGGAGTCAGCCTTTCCGACCGGGAGTCGCAGTCGGTAGCCACGCCAGTAGGCTTCCGTACTCCCCCACGCCGTCGTCGTCCCGAAAATCGCAACGAGTGCGAGCACGTCGCCGACGTCGGCCCATCCGGGGAGGACGTACAGTACCGCGTTGAGTATCATCGCCGGAATCACCTCTTCGACGGCGTCGACGGCCCACTCCGTGACTCCGAGGAGACTGACGCCGCTGTCGTTCTCGTCGGCGTCTCGCTCTTTTTCCCCGTCGCCCGAACCGGCAATCGGTTCACGTCCGGCGAGGCCGACACGCTGGGCGCTCTCTCCCCCCGCACTCTCGTCGCCCGTGCCGAGTCGTTCGGCGTCGTAGGGGAAGTCAACGTCCACGCTCCAGACCGTCTCACCGTTCTGGTCGATTTCGACGACCCGATTGCCGTGCGTGTCGGTGACGAGGGTGTGGCCGTTCGGTAGCCGGTCGGCGTCGCGGGGCCACTGGAGGCGGGCGTCTCGCCAGACCCAACTCTTCTCCCATCGCCCATCGACGCGCTGGTACTCGACGATTCGGTCGTTGTGCGAGTCGGCGACGACGACCGCCGGGCCGCCTCGCGATTCGGGGATGTAATCGGGGTTGTGCTGGCCGAACAGCCAGCGGTGGTCCCCCTCCGACCCGAGCGTCCACGCTTCGACCACGCCGGTCGTGGGGTCGAGGAAGACGACCTCGTCCTGGTTGCGGATGCTGGCCATGATGCGACCGTCGTCCAGTACTTCGACGTCGTTGATGTGGGTGAAGTCGTACGGAAACGGGCCGCCGCTCTCGTGTGAGTAGTGCGAGAGCGCGTTCCACTCCCACGTGACGATGCCACTCGACGTGTTGACGACGAACACCCGGTCGCGCTCGATGTCCGCGACGACGAAATGAGTGCGGTTGATTCGGTCCACGTCGTGCCAGCGGTTCGTGTAGGGGAGTCTGAACCCTTTGTACGTCGGGACGACGCGGCTGTAGAGTCGCGTCACGTGGTCGGTCGAGAGGTTGAGGCGCTCGATGACGATTCGACGGCAGGCCGTCGCTCCGTCACACCGTTTCGCGCTCATGTCCTCGACGCCGACGTAGGTGACCGTATAACGGCCCGCTGGACTCGGGTCGACGTCGGAGTAGTAATCCAACGTGTCGTTGTAGTAGCGAACGACGCCCTCGGAGTCGAACGCGACGAGTTTCGCCCCGACCGTCGGACTCTTGTGGTCGGTGACGACCGTGAGTTCGTTCGGCGGGATGCGTTCGATGTTGCGTGGTCCGTCTTCCATCCCCGCTCGAACTCGACCCGGCTCCATCGCTTGAACGGCGAATCCGGAGACGACGACTGCGGAAGCGACGAGGAGGAAGAGAGCGAAGACGACGCGAACGTGAGTACGGCTGACCATGCCGTAAGAATTTATTAGGGAGTATCATAAACCCTGACGAGAAAATGACACCCTAATGTCAGGTGAGAGTCGAACCAAACGCTCCTCCCGGCGGGGCCGTCTCCCCACTCGTCGAAGACGGCTACTCCGCTCCGAACTCGTCGATGCGCGAGTGGACGTACGCACACCACTCGTCCAGCGTCTGGTGCATCAGTTCTTTCGCCTCCGCCAGCGAGGTGGGTTCGTGTCGGTAGACGTGTCCACCGCCATCGAGGAGGTGGCGTCGTCGGCTGGAAAGCCCCTTCTCGCGGAGCGTCGAGAGCGACCGCGAGACGTTGCTCCGGTCCCGACCAGTCGCTGCTGCCAGTTCCTCCGTCGTGCTGTTCGGGTGCTCTAACAGCGTGAGATACGTCTGGCTCTCGTGCGGTTGAATCGAGAACACGCACGTCAGGACGTTCTCGAAGCCCGGTTCGTCGGTGAGCATCAAGGTCCGGAATCGCTGTGGGTCCGGGTCAGTCATGTGCGAACACTAGTCATTGTCTACGATAAAATCCCCAGTTACCCCTGGCTCACCGGCGGTCGTGTGCACGCCACGCACGTGCGTCCGGGTCGCACGCGCGCCAAATCTCCATATCCGTATTGGCTGTACTGTCACGTGCAATGGCAACAGAGACCACTACTGAGCGAGTATCGGATGTCGAAACGACGAGTGAGGGAGCGTGGCAGGCGGGCGTCCTCTCGGGACTAATCGCAGGCGCCGTGATGGGCGTCATGCTGACGATGCAGATGCGACCGGTCATCGAACACGCCATCCCTGCGCTGTGGGGACTCGACGGCGGCGCTGCGGGCTGGACGATTCACATGGTAAACTCCGCCATCTTCGGCGTCCTGTTCGCCACCGTGATGTCGGTCTCAGCCCTCCGCGACAGCAGTGACTCGGTCGGACGGTCGACTGCTCTCGGTGTCGGTTACGGCGTCGCCATCTGGATAGTCGCCGCCGTCATCGTGATGCCGATTTGGCTCCAGACGGTAGGGTTCCCCCAAGCACCGGGCGTGCCGAACGTCAGCATGCAGAGCCTGGTCGGCCACGTCATCTTCGGACTGGTGTTGGGTGCACTCTATCCGGTGCTTCGAAATCGGTGACGCGAGTCGGACGACACTCCCCGTATTCTTCGTATCGAGCTACGGAACTCACGCAGTTCCGACACCGTTCACCCCGACAGCTAACGGTCTCGTCGATAGTCCGCTCGTCACCCGTAGGTCCGTATCAGGTACTCGCGAAGTTCGTCCACGGTGACCGGGTCGTACGTCCAGAAGCCGTAGAACTGTTCTGGCGTGCGTTCTTCCGCGAGGAGCGCACACTTTTGAAAGTCGTCGCCACCGCCGTCGTAGACCAGAAACCAGACCGTCCCGATTTCCGTCGTTCGCTCGGCGTGGAACGTCGTGTCCGGTATCTCGGGTGGGTGCCAATCTGCGCGCCCGTAGACGTGGATGTCGAGTGCCGTCTCGGCCCCGAGCCGTCGATAGACGGGGAGTTGGGCGCGGAACGACGAGAACGACTGAAACCCCACGTGGAACTGTCCCTCGCCGATGCGCCACGCACGGTCTTCGATTTCACGACTCGTCCCCAGCATCTGGCGCTTGTCGAAGGACGTGAACAGCAACTGGTCGAGGAGTGCCAGCAGGTCACGGAAGTTGGACGGGTCGAACTCGTCACTCCACGGGACAGCGATGGGTGGCGTGAGGAACTCTCTGAGCGCAGCCAGTCCGATAGCTCCCCGGAAACCGCTTCCGTCTTGAACGACGAGAAAATCGTTCGCGCCCGTGCTCCGCAGTCGTTTGTACCGGACGACGACGTTCTTCGTTTCGAACTGGTCTGCGAGGTCGGAGTCCGTGTCGTCGGTGTACACGACGAGCGTCTTCCGCCGGTCTTCGACTTCCGAGATTTTCTCCTGGAGAAACATCTACCGGGACACCTCCACCGTGGTCGGCTGTCGATACTGGTTCATGGTACTAGCTGGTATTGATGTGCGACTGGTCTTCGTTCGCTCGCGCCCACTCGAGGAGTCGAACGAGCGGTGGAGAAAAATCCGCGAGGGCGACGGTCCCCCGTCGTCTGTTGTAGACGACGAGCTCTGCCGTCTCCAACAGTGGCAGGTGTGTCTGGTGGAGTTCGGTCACGACCTGGTCGCGGTCTGCGGGCGTCGCCATCCGGTACTCGGTCGCGTGAAGCCAGCCGGTGAGGATGTCGGCCAGTTCGTCCACCGAAACTTCGTCCCACTCCAGCAGCACGTAGAGCGTGTACCGCCGGGGTGTCCTCGCCACTGCCCGATACGTTCGGTTGTCGAACGACGGGTCTAACAGGATGTCGTACAGGTCACCCCACGAGTCGTCTCCCATTCGTCCCCCAAGTCCAGAGGTACACCGTGGACGTGAGTAAAGTTTCTGCCCGCCGAACCCGTGTTTCGGTCAGTCCAGTTTGACGGCCAGAACGCGACTCAGCACGAAGAGCACGAGGCTCCCTGCGAACGCAGTCAGGGCGACGGATGCCACGCTCAGTTCGGTGCCGGACGAGTCGAACGCCCCCTGGCCGGCGCCAGTCGAGAACTGCTGGACCGTCTCGACGCCCGCGAACCCGAGCAGGAAAAACGAGAGCGTCACGGCGAGGAGCAACGCTCCACCGACGAACCCGTAGAACGAAGCCATCTCTTCGAAACTGATGAGTTCGCGCATCCGACGCTCGCTCAGCGAAGATTCACCTCGGAGCACGACCACGGCCACGGCGACGTGTGCCGTCGCCGCCCCGAACTCGAGGACGAGCACCAACACACCCGGCATCAGGACGGTCGGCGACGACGCAAGCGGGTCGCCACCGGGGAAGAGTGCCACGACCGACGATGGGTACGTCAGCGTGAGCGGGGCGACGAGTGCCAGTCCGAGGAGTAAGACGCCCTGCCACGCCAGTTTCGTCGGTATCGATTGGTCGAAGTGGCTGTGCTGGCGGACGCGAAGTCGTTCGAACGTCGAACCGTTCAAGATGGCGTCCGCGATGTCGTCGTCGATGTGGTCTGTCTGTCCCGTCACGGCTACACACTTTGAGGTCGCTTTCGCATCGATATTCACCAGGGGGATATACCGGTATCGATACGTCGAAGCACCTTCTTTCGGAGGGATAGACTATCGGAACGATGGCGGCCGTGTTCGGGGTGACGAATCGAACGAGATTCCTCCGTCGTCGTGACTGAAATTCTAGGGTCGACGTGAGGGGGACGTGCACCTGCGCTTGCCGAAGCGAACACGTTCATTGTCCTCGCCTCACATACTCCGCCCAGATGACTGAGTACGATACCATCGTCGTCGGCGTCGGTGGCATGGGCAGTGCGACGGCCGCGCATCTCGCCCAACGGGGCCAACGGGTGCTGGGACTCGAACGCTTCGACGTCCCCCACGCGAAAGGGTCTTCTCACGGCGTTACGCGCATCATCCGGAAAGCCTACTACGAACATCCGGACTACGTCCCGCTGTTAGAGCGCGCCTACGACCTGTGGCACGAACTGGACGAGACACACCCGAACCAACTCCTGCACACGACTGGTTGTGTCGTCGCTGGGGACGAAGACAGCGAGAAGGTCGTCGGCGCACGGGAGTCCTGTGAGGAACACGACATCGAGTACGACCTCCTGACCGCGGGCGAGGTGGGCGACCGCTACCCCGGGTACGACCTGTCCGAGGATTTCGTGGCCGTCGTCGAACCCGAAGGCGGGTTCCTCCACGTCGAGCAGTGTGTCGTCGCCCACGTCGCCGCCGCCCATCGTCACGGTGCCGAGATTCACGCCCGCGAGGCGGTACTCGACTGGGAACCCACGGCCGATGGCGGCGTGCGAGTCGAGACGACCCGTGAGAGCTACACCGCCGACACGATGGTCGTCACCGCGGGCGCGTGGGCGGCGAAACTGCTCCCCGCGCTCGATGCGCAGGCCGTTCCGGAACGCCAGGTGCTCGGCTGGTTCCACCCCGAGAATTCCGACCGATTCCGACCGGAATCGTTTCCCGTCTTCATCCTCGACTGCGAGGAGGGTTACTTCTACGGTTTCCCCGAGTACGACGTGCCGGGGTACAAGGTCGGAAAGTACAACCACTTCCACGAACAGGTGGCACCCGACGAGGTGACAGACCCCACGCTGGCCGACGAGCGTGTGCTCCGCGAGTTCACCGAACGCTACTTCCCCGACGCCGCCGGCCCGACGATGCGCTTAGAGACGTGTCTGTTCACGAACTCGCCGGACGAACACTTCGTCCTCGACACGCTCCCCGACCACCCGCAGGTCGTCGTCGGTGCGGGCTTTTCGGGCCACGGGTTCAAACTGTCGAGCGTCGTCGGCGAGATTCTGGCGGAACTTGCTATCGACGGAGAGAGTCGCCACGACATCGACCTGTTCTCGCTCGACCGATTTCGCTGAACCACCCTGGAACGTGATTTTCGACTCGACACCTTCCTCACGCGGATACATCGTCCAGGAGGGTTGCGAGTAGGGGCTCTCTAACCGCCCGAGGTCGAACTCGAACACCCGGACGGTATGGGAAGTGGCAATCCTGCTGTCGTTACTTCTGACCTGCTGAGTTGGTGGTGCGACGCCTTCTCGGAGCGACAGGGTGAGCCAAACTGGATAGCTGCGGATTGAAAGAATCGACTGTCCGGCCGATGACCGCCCTTATTTGGTTAATCCCGGTCTGTAAGAAGCGGCTTCTGGTGAGAAGGATATTCTTAATTCGTTAGTAGCCAACTTATAACAATTAAGCTGTCTATATCATCTCGCCGTACACTCATGCAATTAGCTGGCTTCGACCTGGCGGATTACAAGCGAATACTGAGTACGGCTCTGGAACAGAACTACGAATTCTACACCGTGGCCGAGTACTTCACAGCGGACTCCATCGAAACCCCGTCGGTCGTGCTCCGACACGATGTTGATCGGCGCGTCGGGAACGCAATCGCGATGGCCGAACTCGAGACCGAACTCGGAATCGACGCGACGTACTACTTTCGGACGAGTACGTTCGATTCGGCAATCGCCAGCAGGATGGAGGCGAATGGTCACGAAATCGGCTATCACTACGAGGACTTGGCGAAAGCTCGCGGTGATGTCAACCGAGCGCACGCCCGATTCGCGGCCAATCTCGCATCGTTCCGCCAACACGTTACCATCGACACCGCCTGTTCGCACGGCAGTCCGCTCTCCCCGCACCTGAATACGGACATGTGGGAGGACGCCAGGACGCCAGCAGATTACGACCTTCTCGGGAAAGCGTACGATATCGAAGCCGACTCCGACGGCACCAGCGATCGGGTGTACTTCTCCGATACCGGCCGCGACTGGAACGCGTCCATCCCCGGCATCGGTGCAATCCACTCGACTGACGACGTGATACGCGCACTCGAAGCCGACGACTGTCCGGCCGTGTATCTGCTCGCGCATCCCAGTCGATGGTCGACGACCAACTTCCAGCGAGTCGAACGACCGGCCTGGGATCTCGCCGCGGAAACCGGAAAAGTGGTAGTGAGCGGCGTCCACACCGTCCAACAGACGAGTGGGCAGGTCGCCGAGCAAACCCGCGTCGTGCGAGCGCTCCGCGCGATAACGGGCACTGGCACTCCTCGGAGTGAGCGAAAGTGAGTGACGACGCGGTAGTAACGACGAGACGGGACGTTCTCCGGAGCAGCCTGGCTGTCGCCGGAGCCACGCTGGTTGCCGGGACACCGGTCACTGCTGTCGAGACGAACGGCAAGCTGGTGTTCACCTACGACGACGGGCCTATCGAAGATTTCACGCACACGTTCCAGAAAGCGCACCGCAAGGAAGGCGTACCCGGCTGTTCCGCCGTTCCATCGTCCTCCGTCGGGAATAGCGGGAAACTCAGTGCTTCCCAACTCCGGACACTCGCGGACGAAGGGTGGGAGATCATGTCACACTCGATTCGGCACCGCGCGCTCGGTGACATCGAAATCACCCGTGACGTCGACCCGGATGACCAGAAACTCTACGTGAAGACGAACCATCACGGGAAGATTCCGGGCGACACCCTCGTCGTCAGCGATGGGTCTCGATCGACGACCGTCACGGTGGCCGGAAAAGACTCGGACGGACGAGGCGAGTTCGTGAGACTCGAATCACCGGTCGGGCAGGCGTTCACCGCCAGCGACGACGTTACCGAACGCTACACGGACGATATACTGCGCACCGCGCTCAGCGGGTCGAAAAAGCAACTCGAAGAGTACGGCGTAACCGTCACGAACATCGTTATGCCGTATGGGGGATACGGAAACCGAACCCGGGAACTCGCCGGCGAGTACTACACCGCAGTTGCGAACGGTGGCCTCGCAATCGGCGGACGAGCCCAGATTCACCGTGCTGACGAGATACAGCTTCCCCACCTCTCGAGGGCGATGTTCCGCCGCGGGGAGATGACGAAACGCGAACTCGGAACGTTCCTTGACGAGGTCGCCTCTGCCGACACGCTCGGTATCCTGGGGGGACACAGCTGGTGGCAGGAACGGCTCCCGCCGGAGCGAATCCGGATGGCGATCCAGATGGCTAAAGACCGGAACATCGACATCGTCACGCTCAGTGACGCGCTTGCCGACCTCGGTGTCGCCGACTCGTCGAAGGCAACCACCACGACCCAGACCACGACTCGAACCACGACCACCGAGACGTCGCGGACGAGCAGCCAGGCACGTGTCGGCACGACCACCGATGACCTCTCGGGCGGCAAAAACGACGGTACGACCGACCAGACGACGAGGACGAATCAACCCGGATTCGGTGCGCTCGCAGGACTCGTCAGCGCCGGAGGTGTGGCGGTACTCAAGCGATACCTGAACGAGTAACCGCGCCTCTAACACGAGCCGTCAGATACCCGACGCTGAATGGCCGTCAGAGCCGTCCCAGGTGTGGTCAGATGGCCGTGTTTAATCGCCAGACAGCACCGGATCAAGTCGCTGGAGTAAGGGTGATGAAGCGGAAGACTGCGAAGTGTGCCAACGCAAATCTCCCGCTTCACCGAACGAACTGTCTTCGCA
>NZ_JBPEHH010000059.1:0-26251 GCF_054177595.1 Haladaptatus ordinarius
CTACGACTCTCCACCCAATCGGTGCACTGATCCTGTCGAGCCCACACTCACCTCAGCCGCGAAACACCGGTCTTCACCTCCATTTCGTTTGTATTTTCGACATCCTCCGAACCTGTGGTACGAGTGGAACTTCTCTCGCAGACGCTCGCTACGTCGTCGTGTCTGTGCAGAAAAGCGCTCTGGGACTACTGGGTCGGTGCGAAAACGAGCAGGGCGACGCTCTCTTCGACTGCAGCGGGTGAGATGTCCCGATTGCCGCTGAACCGGACGATATCGCCCGGATGCAGCTCGTACTGTTCGTCCCCGAGTTCGAGCCCGACGTGTCCCGAGAGCAGGTGCAAAACGATGTCTTTATCGGGATGCTGGTGAGGTGGGATTCGTTGCCCCGCTTCGAGGTGGAGTCGTACCGTCCGTGGTGCTTGCTGGTCGAAGACTTCTGCGTGCGGTGTCGATTCCAGATCATCGAGATTCGTGATTTCTGGCATGGTCGTGATAGGCGTTCTGTCGGCGTGACTGGCCCGTGTATTCGATAGGATGCGGATTCACTTCACGTTTTGCCGAAAATTATGTAAATCGAACCTCTTCGAACAGCACGTCGTTCTCACCTCGAATAGTCCCATTTTTACCCTCTCCTCTCTACGTTCCGGACATGACCGAGTTCGACCCCGAGAAGTTCGAGGACAAGTACGTCCACTATTTCAACGAACTCCAGCGAGCGTACAAGAACGCCTTCAACGAGCTGAACGAGCGATACGACTCCGAACTGATTCACGCTATCGACCAGCAGATTCTGAACGAGAGCGAGCCATTCTACGAAGGTGATGGCGAGTTCCGTATCGAACTACCCGACGACCCGACCGACCGCCTCCAGGGTGTCCTCGTCGACGACGAGAAAGTAGAAGGGATACTCGACATCTACGTCGAGCGAATCGAGACTGAACTCCGGCGTATCTTCGGCTTCGAATCGGCCTAGAGTTCGCGGTCGAGCGCCTGTTCTGCCGTCTCTTCGACGCCTTCCGAGAGTGCTTCGTCGACGCCGCCGTCGCGGAATCCATCGGCCATCTCCAGCAGTACTTTCAGTGACATCCTCCCCGCCGTAAAGGCGGGACTTCCCACACGGTGGGAATGCCAGTTAGTCGTTGGGAGAGGGTTTCGAGACTGCTTCACGCAAGGTCGTCTGCGTCGTCCCCGCAGAGCCACTACTGTGGGTGCTAGACTCAGCATTTTCATCGACACCACTCCTCACGGAGGTCTGGCTTCCTACACCGTTCGTGTCTCGTTCTTGCGACTGTCTCGTGGCGGTGTCACAACCGCTCCCGTCCTGTGGCGAGTCATCGCCTGCTTGTTTCCACGGCAGGCTCTCTCCCCACGGGTTTACGCGATGTGCGATGTTCGCACTCGCGTTAATATCTGCTTGGAACGTCGATACGTGACAGTCCGGGTTCTTGCACTTGAACTCGGCTTGCCGAGGTCGATACCCGATGAGTTTGCACGAGTGGCACGTCTTCGACGTGTACTGCGGGTGAACGTACCTGACCGGGATACCCGCGTCCCGTGCTTTGTCCTCGATACGGCCCTGCAAGCGAGCGAACGCCCATGAGTGCAAGCGTCGGTTCATGTACTTCCCGTAATCCAGTGACTCGCGTATGTACGCCAAGTCCTCCATCACGATGACGGGATTCTCAAACTGTTTGGTGTACTCGACGGACTCACGAGAAGCCTTCTCGATGATGTCCGTGAGGCGGTTCTGGTAGTACGAGAATCGTTCCTCGACGCGCCACTCCGAAGCGTCTCGCTCTTGGAGACGCTTGAGCGTCGTGTACATCTCCTTGCGGAGTCGCTTGGCTTCTTTCCCGTTGATGAGCAACGGTTTGGTGGGAGAGTCGTGCTGGAGGGCACAGCCCGTGACCAGCATCGACTCCCCAATATCAAAGCCAACACGAGTCGGGTTCTCGGGTATCTCAGACGTATCTTCGACCACGTATTCGACGGTGACGTAGAGCGTCCACGTCTTCCGATGTTTCTGCAAGCGAAGTTCGCCCACTTCCGTACTCGACTCCCCATCGAGTAGGTCGTCCCACAATTCCTCTTGCTCGGGGTTCAATCGGAGCGGAATCCAGAAGTTGGTTCCGTGACCGGGTTGTGGAACGTTCCAACAGATTTCGTACTCGCGCGAGGTGTCGCGGTCGAACTTCCCGGCCCGATTCACGAATCAGAGCGGGTGTTCGTCGTCCAACTCCTGTGCGTTGTACGTGTTGTGGAGTTTGGGGACGTAGGATTTGAGGGCGTCTTTCGCTTGGTACGGTAGGTTGTACGGCGTCACCACGTCGTTCGTGGCGCTCATCGTATCGCAATCTTGCTCGAAGGCGTCGTGTAGTGCGTCACGGTACTTGGACAGCGTTTGCTGGAGACGTTGCTCTTTGCATCGCGTTGGCGGTGCGAGCGTGGCTTCCAGCGTTTTATTCGCCATCGGAATCGTTGACAACGTAGCCTTCGGATTCCCTCCCGGCCTTCAGGCCGAGATTCCCTCCTTGTAGGAAGATTGGTTCATCGATGACCGATAGATACTGGAGTCGTATATAAATATTCTGTTAGGAACACCGGTGAAACGGTCGAAATTCGGAGCGTGACCTGTGAGCATCGCCCGATTTCGAACTGCGGGTAGTGGAAAGGCCTAAGGAGGCTGGCACCATACCCCGGAACATGAGCACCGACACTCAAGAAGAGGCCGACGACTTGGAAGAGCGGGTCAGCAATTTCCTTCGCCGCAACTTCCCGCAGATTCAGATGCACGGCGGGAGCGCCGCCATCCAGAACATCGACCGCGAGACCGGCGAGGTCACCATCATGCTCGGCGGAGCGTGCAGTGGTTGTGGCATCTCCCCGATGACGATTCAGGCCATCAAGAGCCGAATGGTCAAGGAGATTCCCGAAATCGAGAAGGTCAACGCCGACACAGGGATGGGTGGCGGTGGCGGTGGCGGCGGAATGAGTCCATCGTTCCCCGGTGAGACGACCGACGACGGCGAAGAGGACGAAGGTCCACAGGCACCGTTCTAATCCCGTATTTTTAGTTTTCGGCCGGTTCCACGCCTCGAATCACGATATTTATCCCACCGGACGATGTAGCAGGCGACAGTATGACGAACGACGACGCCTCGGCGCAAAACGTCGTATTCGTGGTCATGGATACTGTTCGGAAAGACCACCTATCAGTGTATGGATACGACCGACCCACGACGCCGGGCCTCGAACGGTTCGCAGAAGACGCGACCGTGTTCGAGCAGGCGGTTGCCCCTGCTCCGTGGACGCTACCGGTACACGCCTCGCTTTTCACGGGAATGTACCCCAGTGAGCACGGTGCGAGTCAAGAAAACCCGTACTTGGAGGGCGCGACGACGCTCGCACAGACGCTCTCCGCGAACGGATACGAGACGGCCTGTTACTCCTCGAACGCGTGGATAACGCCCTACACGCACCTCACGGACGGGTTCGACGACCAGGACAACTTCTTCGAGGTGATGCCCGGCGACTTCCTCTCCGGGCCGATGGCGAAGGCGTGGAAGATGATGAACGACAACGAACGTCTGCGTGCCGTCGCCGACAAACTGGTCAGCCTCGGCAACGTGGCACACGAGTACCTCGCCAGCGGTGAGGGGGCGGACTCGAAGACGCCGCAGGTCATCGACAGCACCATCGAGTTCATCGACGACGCCGACGGGCCGTACTTTACGTTCATCAACCTGATGGACGCCCACCTCCCCTACCACCCGCCGAAGAAGTACAGGGAGAAGTTCGCACCCGGCGTCGATTCGACCGAAGTGTGCCAGAACTCGAAGGAGTACAACTGCGGTGCCCGCGACATCAACGACGACGAGTGGGACGCCATCCGTGGCCTCTACGACGCCGAAATCCGACACATCGACGACCAGCTCGGACGACTGTTCTCGTGGCTGCAGGCGAACGACGAGTGGGACGATACGATGATCGTCATCTGTGCCGACCACGGCGAACTCCACGGCGAACACGACCTCTACGGCCACGAGTTCTGTATCTACGACCCCCTCGTCAACGTACCGCTGCTGGTCAAACATCCCGAACTCGACGCCGACGTGAGCGACGAACAGGTCGAACTCATCGACCTCTATCACACCGTCCTCGACCACACCGACGTTTCTGGGACGAACTCGACCAGACCGCTCGACGAAGCGCGGTCGCTTCTCAACACGGATTACCGAACCTTCGCCGAGGACGTGCCGGGCGACGGCGAGTGTGCCTTCGTGGAGTACTACCGGCCCGTAGTCGAACTGAAGCAACTCGAAGAGAAGGCCAAACGGGCGAACATCGAACTCGACGAGAACTCGCGGTTCTACTCGCGGATGCGGGCCGCCCGCAGACCGGACGCGAAGTACATCCGCAACGAGCGCATCGAAGACGAGTTCTACCACCTGGACGAGGACCCGGGCGAACTCGCGAACGCTCGTGGCGAGGGGAGCGACGAAGAAGTCGAACTCGAAGCCGCGCTCTCGGCGTTCGAAGAGACGGTCGGCGGTGAGTGGAAAGAGGTTTCCGACGACGACGTGCTTGGTGACATGAGTGACGACGCCAAAGACCGACTCCAAGACCTCGGGTACATCGACTAACGTGACGGACGAGTCGGCATCGGACGGCGGGAAGGCGCTGTCCGCAGGACTATCAGAACGCTTCGGCACCGGAAAGCTACTGCTGGGGTTCGTCGTCGCAGGCATCCTCATCTACCTGCTGGTCATGGTCGCCGGGTGGCGTCGAGTGCTCGACGCGCTCGAGGGGGCCGACTACACGTGGGTCTGGATTGCCTGCGTGTCGACCATCGTCGGACTTGCCGCCTGGGGCAAAGCCTGGCAAATCGTGCTCGCGGTACTCGACATCGAGGTGAAGTTCAGACGCCTCGTCGTCACCTACTTCGCGGCGACGTTCGCCAACTACATCACGCCGCTCGGACAGGCGGGCGGGGAACCGTTCATCGCCTACATCCTCTCGCGGGACACGGAGGCGAACTACGAGGACAGCCTCGCCAGCGTCGTGACGGCAGACCTGCTCAATCTGTTGCCGTTCTTCAACTTCGCGGCGCTCGGGCTGAGCTATCTGCTCCTCAAAGCCTCGCTGCCGGACAACGCGAAGACGCTCGCGCAGGGACTCGTCGTGCTGGCGTTCGGCGTTCCAGCACTCGCCTACGCCGGGTGGCGCTATCGACAGCGAGTCGAAGACCTCGTGCTCACACTGATCAGCCCCATCGTCACACGGACGAATCGCATCACGGTCGAGGGTATCCGAAAGCGCATCAACCGATTCTACCGCTCGTTGGAGCGTATCGCGGAGGAGCCGCGCGAACTGCTGTTCGCGCTCGTCTTCTCGTACACCGGGTGGATATTCTTCGCCCTCCCGCTGTACTTTTCGGGACGGGCGCTCGGCCTCCCCATCGAGCTGGTGCTCGTGCTCTTCATCGTCCCCGCGAGCACGCTGGCCGGACTGACGCCGACGCCGGGCGGACTGGCGGGTGTCGAGGCGGCACTCGCCATCCTCATCGTCGGACTGGTTCCGGCGATTCCGTGGAGTGCGGCGGTGGCCACCGCCATCGTTTACCGGTTCGCGAGCTACTGGTTCGTGCTGGTGGTCAGCGGGCTGGCCGCGCTGTTCGTCATCGTGCGTTCGTAACCCACCCCGTCGTCAGGTATTCTCGCGTTCCCACACCAAGACGAGCGCGGCGAGGGTCCGGTTCACTGGTGTCTCGACGCCGAGCGCACGCCCCCGAGCGACGACGTAGCCGTTTATCGCGTCGATTTCGGTTCGCCGTCCGGCGTCGAAATCCTGGCGCATCGAGGAGGTGTTCGCGGCGGTCGCCTCTGCGACGACGTCGACTGCAGCGACGGCATCCTGGTCGGTGAGTTCGACTCCCTCGGCACGCGCAACGCGGGCGGTTTCACGGGCGGCGTCTGCCGCAATCTCGTGTGCGTCGCCCGCCAGGAGCGCCCCGTTTTCCACGCGGGCAAGTGCGGTGGTCGGGTTGATGCCCGCGTTCACTGCGAGTTTCTCCCAGAGTCGGTACGGCATGTCGTCTGCGACCGCCGTCTCGATTCCGGCGTCGGTGAAGGCGTCGCCGACACGGCGTGCCACGTCGGAACGGCCGCCCTCCCGCGGGCCGAGGACGATTTCACCGATGCCCGTACACTCGACGAACCCGGGTTCCGAAAGCACTGCGCCGTAGGTCGCGGTACCGGCCAGGACGGGGCAAGCGAGGTGTTCGGCCAGCGTCTCCTCATTGCCCATCCCGTTCTGGAGCGAGAGGACGGCGTCGAACTCACCGGTCGCCAACTGTCGTGCGGCCTCGGCGGTGTGGAAGGACTTGACCGTCACCACGGCACAGTCTGCGTGCAGGTCGGTTCCGTCGGTGGTCGCGTCCGGCCAGACGCGGAAGTCGAACTCGCTGTCGACGGCGAGACCCGACTCGCGCACTGCGCTCACGTGGGGGTCGCGCGCGACGAGTGTGACGCTGTGCTCGCGGGCGAGCAGACCGCCCACGAGGCTACCGAGACTTCCAGCACCGAACACGACGATGTCCATACCCGACCGAAGAAGCGGGGGGTAAAAAACTCAGTCTTCCGTCCAGTAGTAGATGTCCTCTTTCGGCGCGCCACAGTCCGGGCATTCGGCGGGGATGCCGCCGTCCAAATCGCCCATCTCGCCGCAAATCGCACAGCGCCACATCAGCTCTGCTTCGCCGAACTCGTGGCCTGCGCGGGCGTGGCCGATGGAGAGCGCCTCGTAGCCCTCGCGCATCGTGACGTAGAACCCCGATTCGTCGAAGCCGCGGATGGTTCCGAGTTTGTTTCCTTCGTGGTCGTAAACGCCCTCTCCGAGGTCGAGTTTCTCCGTGTCGATCTCTTCGTCCGGTCGTTCTCCAGAGTCGCCAACCATGTCCGAAGTTTCGTCGTTCTGCTCCTTAAATCCGACCGCCGACCCGCGCTTTCGTGAGCGGGCAGGAGCGGACACGCTCGAACCGCTCCCCGTCAGTAGTTGCCCTGCTAGCGCAAGCATCACGTTCACCCGCGGAACGACGGAACAAAGGGACGAGTGGTGCGGAATTATGTCACGCGATATCCGATTTGAGTCGAAACACAGTCAGGTGACGACGAATCACGAGACGATTCGAGAGTGGGTCGAAGACCGCGCCGGCGAGCCTGCGACGGTCGAATCGACTGCCGACGAGGGTGCAGGAATCCTCCGTCTCCAGTTTCCCGACACCGCAGACGACCACGACGAGTTGGTCCCGGTCGAGTGGCGAGCATGGTTCGAGAAGTTCGAATCCGAAGACCTGGCGTTCGTCTATCAAGAGACGACCGAGGACGGAAACACGAGCCGATTCTACAAGTTGGTCGACCGCAAGACCGCCCACGAACACACGTGAACTGCCGATAGACGGCAGACTACCGATAGCACACGGTGGATTCGACGGCAATCGGACCCGTCCGTCGGCCGATGGATTGTCGCCTCCGACGCGCTTTTGCCCGCCGAACAGAGATTCACCCGCATGCAGGCAGTCACACTCGGCCCGGCGGGTACCTACTCTCATCGCGCCGCCAGCGCCGTCGCCGACGACGTCGAGTTCCGCGAGTCGGTCACTGCCATCGTCGAAGCGGTCGCCGATGGCGAGTATCCTCGCGGAGTGGTACCGATAGAAAACAGCATCGAAGGAAGCGTCACTGCCACGTTAGACGTGCTCGCCGAGAACGACGTGGCGGTCGTCCGCGAACTCGTGACACCGATTCGCCACGCCTTGCTCGCTCAGAGCGAGACGTTCGAGACGGTCGCCAGCCACGCACAGGCGCTGGCGCAGTGTCGAACGTACCTCGAAGCCGAGTATCCCGACGCAAAGCGGGAAGCGGTCGCCAGTACCGCCCGCGGTGTCGAGCGTGCCCGCGCCGACCCCTCGGTGGCGGCGATCGCCCACCCGGACAACGCCGAGGGGTTGACCGTCCTCGCGGAGGACATCCAGGAACAACCCTCGAACGCGACGCGATTTTTCGTCGTCGCGCCCGCGAGCGACAGGTCGGAGGCCGGTGGCAAAACCTCGCTTGTGGTCTATCCCGGTGCGAACTACCCCGGACTCTTGTTGTCGCTTCTCGAACCGTTCGCAGAGCGAGACATCAACCTCACCCGAGTCGAGTCGCGTCCGAGCGGTGAACGCCTCGGTGACTACGTCTTCCACCTCGATTTCGAGGCCGGACTGTACGAAGACCGCACCGAACGAGCCGTCGCCGAACTCGAAGCACTCTGTGAAAACGGCTGGGTGCGCCGTCTCGGGTCGTACGACAAAGAGCACGTCCTGTTCGGGTCGGCGTGAATTTTTAAGGGTCCGCGCATCCAACTTCCGTTGGGGTAAAACAATGGCCAGACGAAGGAATCCTTTCGAAGAAATCGAGGAAATGTTCGAGCGGATGAGCCAGCAGTTCGAAGGCATGGGACGCCAACTCGAATCCGGTAAGATGGACTGGGGAACCGGTGGAATCTCGGTCGACGTCGCCGACCAGGGAGACCAGTTCGTGGTCACCGCCGACCTGCCTGGATTCGAGAAAGACGACATGAAGATCATGCTTCGAGACAACCGCCTTCGAATCGCGGCCGAACACGAGTCGGAGATGGAGGAGAGCGACGAAGACTACATTCGACAGGAGCGAAGCCAGCGGTCGATGCACCGAACCGTCACGCTTCCCGACCCGGTAGACGAGTCGAACGTCTCCGCACAGTACCGAAACGGCGTGTTGACCGTGACGCTCCCGAAAGTCGAGGGGAGCGACGAGTCCCACACCATCGACGTCGAATAGGGCGAAACCCGTAACCACAAGCGGCTTTTTTCTCCGGGCGCTACCACCGGACATGGCTCTCGAAGCAGGTGACGACGCGCCCGACGTGACCGCCAACAATCAGCACGGCGAGACGGTCTCGCCGCCCTTCGAAGCGCCGACGGTCGTGTACTTCTACCCCCGCGACGACACGCCCGGGTGCACGGTCGAGGCGAAGCAGTTCAACGAGGAACTCGAAACCTACCGCGACGCCGGCGTCGCAGTTTACGGCGTCTCGACCGACGACGTGGCGAGCCACGAGTCCTTCGCGGAGAAGTACGACCTCGGCTTCGACCTGCTCGCCGACCCGGACGGGGACATCGCGGACGCCTTCGGCGTCGAAGTCCAGCGAAACGCCGCGCCCCGGACGACGTTCGTCCTCGCCGAGGGCGAAGTGCAGGCCGTCTATCGCGGCGTCGACCCCGACGGCCACGCTCGGGAAGTGTTGTCAGACATGCTGGACGACCAACTGGTGACCTTGGAGTAAGGACGGCTCCGACCGGCGTTTCTTTTCGAGGACACTACGGAAGTTCGTTTCCGGGTGGCTCTCCGATAGTTCCGCACACTCTCTCGATTTCGAACGACACCTCGAAATCGTCCCCGTCGGGTATCGAATCGAATCAGAGCTTTCGCACGATGTCGTCAACCGTCTCCTCCGCGACCGACACCCACTCCTCGGGCCACTCGCTGCCGCGTTTCGGCGGGGTGAGTCCGAACGTCACGGGGTGAAACGAGACGTGCGCGAACGAATCGGCGGCGACGTCTCCCACGAACTCCGCGACTTCGCGCTTGGAGGAGACGCCACCCGAATCGAGGTCGTAGTAGCCCATGAACACCTGGAACACCGTGATTCGCTCGAACGCCGCCAGTTCGCCCTGGTCCACGTAGTAGAACAGTTTCGCCGTGTTGTTGACGGGGTCAACCCTGCGCCACTCCAGTTCGACGGTGACGAAATGCTTGGCGGTGTCCCCCACCACGTCGACCGGGGTGCGCCGGATTCGGTGTTCCGTCCGCCACGCGAACCGGGGCAGTCGCTCGGTGAGGGCGGCGCGAACGTAATCGCGTGCGGTCTCGGCGAACTCGCCCACGAGCTGGCCTCACTCGGGATGATCGTGTCAGTGTTTCTACTAGTGGCAAGAATTACCGCAACTTGACAGACCGGACAGTCAGGTATGGTAGTTCTTTTAATCGCCAATACGGAATGACCTGTATGGACTACGACCCGCGGGAAATCGAGTCGAAGTGGCAGTCTCGATGGGCGGAAGACGGCCAGTACGAGGTCGACCCGTCCGACGAGGAGGCCACCTTCGTCACGGTACCGTACCCCTATCCGAGCGGCGGGATGCACATCGGACACGCCCGCACCTACACCGTGCCGGACGTGTGGGCGCGCTACCGCCGCCTGCAGGGCGACAACGTGTTGTTTCCCATCGCCTGGCACGTCACGGGGACGCCCATCGTCGGTGCCGTCGAGCGCCTGAAAAAGCGCGAGGAGAACCAGATGTCGGTGTTGCAGGACACCTACAACGTCTCCGACGAGAACCTGGCGGAGATGGAGACGCCGATGGGGTACGCCCGCCACTTCATCGAGAACAGTTACAAGGCAAACATGAAGTCGCTGGGACTGTCTATCGACTGGCGGCGCGAGTTCACGACGAACGACGAGCGCTACTCGAAGTTCATCACGTGGCAGTACGAGACGCTGAAAGACCGCGGTCTGCTGGAGAAAGGGCTGCATCCCGTCAAGTACTGCACGAACGAGAAGAACCCCGTCACGACCCACGACCTGCTGGAAGGTGAGGAAGCCGAGTTCCAAGAATACACCCTGGTCAAGTTCGATGCCGACGGACTCACGGTTCCGATGGCGACCCTGCGCCCCGAGACGGTCCACGGCGTTACGAACGCCTACATCGACCCCGACGCAGACTACGTCGAAGCGGACGTCGACGGCGAGCGATGGCTGGTCTCCGAGAGCGCAGCCGAGAAGTTAGAACTGCAGGCTCACGACGTGACCGTCCACGACCACGTCACCGGGGAGCGACTGGTCGGCGAGTACGTCACGAACCCCATCACGGGCGACGACGTACTCGTCCTGCCCGCGGGGTTCGTGGACGCCGACAACGCCACCGGCGTCGTGATGTCCGTCCCGGCCCACAGCCCCGACGACTGGGTGGCTCTGCAAGAAGCGAAGCGCGCGGCGCGACGCGCCGCGGAAGGGGCGAGCGGTGACGAGCCGCGAGACGCCGACACCCGGATTGAGGCGTACGGCATCGACCCCGCCGAAGTCGAGGCCATCGAACCGAAGGCCATCATCGACGTGGAGGGCTACGGCGAGTACCCCGCGAAGGACGCCGTCGAGGAACACGGCGTCGGAGACTCCACAGACCCCGCGCTGAAGGAGGCGACACAGGAGGTCTACAACCGCGAGTTCCACAGCGGGACGCTGCGCGAGATGTACGGCGACTACGCCGGCGAGGTGGTCGAGGACGTCCGAGACGAACTGAAAGCCGAGTTCCAGCAGGAAGGGTCGTTCGGGACGATGCACGAGTTCACCGAGGAGGTCGTCTGTCGCTGTGGCGGGGCAGTCGAGGTCGCCGAACAGGAGACGTGGTTCCTGCGCTACAACGACCCCGAGTGGAAGGAGGAGGCTCACGAGGCGGTCGCCGGACTGGACGCCATCCCGGAGAACACCCGTGAGCAGTACGACCATACCATCGACTGGCTGAACGAGTGGCCCTGCATCCGCAACTACGGCCTGGGGACGCGCCTGCCGTGGGACGACGAGTTCGTCATCGAACCGCTGTCCGATTCGACCATCTACATGGCGTACTACACCATCGCCCACCGACTGGCGGACGTGCCGCCCGAGGAGATGGACAGGGAGTTCTTCGATACGCTGTTCTTTGGGAGCGAGGGTCGCGAGGCGGTCGATACCCCCGACGAAACTGCACTCTCGCTGCGCGAGGAGTGGGACTACTGGTATCCGGTCGATTATCGCTGTTCCGGCAACGACCTCGTCAGCAATCACCTGACCTTCTTCCTGTTCCACCACGCGGAACTGTTCGAGCAACCGAACTGGCCCCAGGGTATCACGGTGATGGGCATGGGCCTGCTGGAGGGCCAGAAGATGTCCTCCTCGAAGGGGCACGTCGTCCTGCCGGAGGAGGCCATCGAGAAGTACGGCGCGGACACCGTCCGATTCTTCCTGATGAACAGCGCCGAACCGTGGCAGGACTACGACTGGCGCTCCGAGCAGGTCGAGAGCACGCAGAACCAACTGCGGCGGTTCTGGAACCGCGCTATCGACACGATTCAGGGCGACGAAGGCGAACGCGACCTGCGACGTATCGACCGCTGGTTGCTGTCGAAACTGCAGGCGACGGTGCGAGAGGCGACGGACGCGATGGACCGCTTCGAGACGCGCTCTGCGAGTCAAGCCGCCTTCTACGGCTTCGAAGAGCACCTGAAGTGGTACAGAAAGCGCACCGACACCGACAGGCCGGGTGCACGCTGGACGCTCAGCGAGGTCCTGCGCACCCGCCTGCGCCTGCTGGCGCCGTTCGTCCCGTTCATGGCGACGGAACTCCACGAGTGCCTGACGGGCGACCCCATCGCCGAGGCCGAGTGGCCCGAACCGAACCCCGAGTTCGAGAGCACGGCGACCGAACTCGAAGAGGAGCTAGTCGAGGGGCTGACCGACGACGTGCGTGACATCGTGGACGTGACCGAAACCGACCCCGACATCGTCAGGATGTACGTCGCCGCCGACTGGAAGCGGAAGGTGCTTTCGGAAGTCGTCGAGAGCGGCCCCAACGTCGGCGCGGTGATGGGCGAGGTCATGCAGGACGAGGAACTGCGCGAGAAGGGCGACGAGGTGAACCAACTGGTGCAGGAACTCGCGGAGGACGTGCGCGAGCGACCGAGCGAGCAGGTCGCGGCGCTGTCGGATGTCGACGAACTGGCGGTGTACGAGGACGCCCGTGAATTCTTCGAGCGCGAGTTCGACGCCCAGGTGGAAATCTACCGCGAGGGCAAGGACGCCCACGACCCGGCGGACAAGGCCCGACACGCGACGCCACTGCGCCCCGCCGTCCATCTGGAAGGCTAGAAACGGGGGGTACTCGCCGTGTGTCGGTGAAAGTCGTCACCGCACTCGCAAAATCGCAAAAGAGAACGTTCCGTCCCCGAACCGCGAGAACGAGACTGAAACGAAACCCGGAAAGACCGGGTCGCCGAATCGAACGTCGTTATTGCTGGAAGTGGTCCTGTAGTATCTTCAGCGTCTGCTCGCGGTCGTCCCAGTCCACGAACACGGCAACGCTGGTCGCACTGGTTATCATGTCGTGGATGTTGATGTGGGCGTCCGCGATAGGCGCGACGAGTTCGTGGATGATTCCCGGCTGATTGGGGAGTTCCCCACCCGTGAGACGAATGACGGCCACGGGGTCGTCGACGGTGATAGACGAGAGGGTCTCCTCTTCGATGACCTCCTGATGGAGGATGTTCTCCGCACGCTCGGCGACGTCGGTGTCGACGTAGAAGGTGATGCTGTCCATCCCGCTGGCGACGGCGTCGACGTTGATGTCGCTCCCGCCGAGTGCCGTCGAGAGGTCGGCAAGGATGCCGGGGCGATTTCGCATCGCCCGCCCCGCGACGGTCAGGCAGGCCAGTGGCTCCTCGCGCATGTCGATCAAGTTCTGGAACTGACCCGTGACGTTCGTCCCGCCGGTGAGCAGGTCGCCGTGCTGGTAGTGGACGACGCGAACGTGTAGGTCGTCGTCCTTGTACGAGAGCGCCGAGGGTGCGACGACCTCCGCCCCGCGGAACGAGAGATTGCGGAGTTCGTCCACCGTAATCTCGCCGACGTTGCGCGCCCCTTCGACGACGCTCGGGTCGCCGGTCATGACGCCCTCGACGTCGGTGACGATGACGACTTCGTCCGCGTCCATGAACGTCCCGAGCATGACGGCGGTCGTGTCGCTCCCACCACGACCGAGCGTCGTCACGCTTCCGTCCTCGTCTTCGGCGAGAAAGCCCGTGATGACCGGCACCGTGCCGTCCATCTGGGCGGCGAGTTCGGCGGCGCGTCGTCTGGTCTCCTCGACGTTCACTTCCCCGCGCGAATCGGTGATGACGGGCCAGTCGTCGCTCCCCGGTTCGAGGAACATCGCGTCCACGCCGCGTGCGGAGAGTGCGGCTTTGAGCATCCGGACGCTGGTTCGCTCGCCCATGCTGACGATCTCGGCGCGGTCGGGTTCGTCGGCCTCGAAGTGAATCTCCTCGAGGAGTTCGTCGGTCGTGTTCCCCATCGCGCTGGCGACGACGGCAATCTGGTGTCCTGCTTCGACGGCGGCGGCGACGGAGTCTGCGGCCCGGTTGATGCGGTCGCCACTTCCGAGGCTGGTCCCCCCGAACTTGGCGACTACACGCACCGAACCACCCCGTGTTCCAGTGGTCGGCAATTCATGCGCAGACATAGCAACGGTGGCCAGATAACTGCTTTCATGTCCGGAATTTCTGCCAACTGCTCGTTTCCGTTAGCATCTCCGCGAGAAAGTCGTCGGGGACGACTGCACACCGAGGAAAAAGAGGGTCAATTCGCAGAGATGCAGACGCTCGTCGTATCGGTGTCACCGTTGGCGTCCATGATTTGGAGTTTGACGACCAACGACCCACTGGTTGGTACGGCTACACGGACCGAACCTCCATATTCCTCGTACTGGCCATCGCCGTCGGTATCCCATCTGTACTTGAGTTCGTCTCCCGTCGAACAGAACGCATCGAGCCGGACAGCATCTCCAGCGTCGAGGTCGTCCGAATCCAAGTTCGGTGTCGCTTCGATGCACGCTTCCGGTTTCGGGAAGCCACACCGGCCGTCCGATTTGTCGTCCGTCGGGAGTCGGTGGTCCGAGTTCGGTCGCTTGCCCGACGACTCGAGGACGAAGAGGTTAGAGTAGTTCACGTATTGATAGTCGAGCGTCGAACCAGCCGGATACGTCGCAGTGAGCAGTTTTCCGTCCGCTACAATGGGCGTTCCGGCAGCGGGTGGGTCTTCCGGTGACGTTTCGAGGTCACTGCTGTCGAACAAGTACGACCACTCTCTGTCGCCGGTCGCACAGTCGATGGCGTGAACGAGTGCTCGACCTGCTGATGACGTCGACTCCGGGACGTATTGGCCGCCGAGGTACATCGTTCGGTCACCCACGACAGGACTGCTGAAGAACGCTCCTTCGACCGGTGTCGCCCATGCTTTCGTGCCCGACTCGGCATCGAGCGCTATCACGGATCCGCCCTCTGTGTTCATGTCGACCAAAAACACGTGGTCGTCGGTGATAGCGAGTCGCCCGTCCCACGTATTGCTGCCCTCGGATTCGTAGGTCCACTCGAGCGCCCCGGTGTTCGCCGATCGCGCTTCGACGACGACGTGGTCATCGTCCCCGACGAGATACTCGGTTCGAACGTAGTACACCATATCGTCGTGGGCCGCAGGGCTGCCGAGCGTTCCGTTTTCGGGGGAGACGTACCACAGAATCGACCCGTCGTCGGCGTCGATTGCCCGTCCGTCGCTGACGAAGACGGTTTCGTCGATGTAGGATAACGCGTCACCGACGTCGTCTCCCAATCCGTCGATGCCATCCGTTTCCCAGAAGGGATCCCCGTCGGCACAGCAGAATGCGTACGTGCCGTCGCGATTCGACGTAAAAACGAGGTCGTCCGAGACCACCGGCGGGGACCACGATTCGTGTTCTGTGTGGGTCCACATCGTCTCGCCGGTATCGACGTCGAGTGCGTAGAAACCACCGCTGGGATGAGGAGATTCGAAAATTTGCGTGGCGAAATAGACCGCGTCGTCGTCGACCGCGGGCGTCTTCGGAGCCGGGAGGTCGGTACGTCTCCACTTCTCCTCGCCAGTGTCGAGGTCGTACGCACCGAGGTATCCGTGGCTATCGGCGACGTTGCTGTTCGTCGTCACGGCAAGATAGACCGTCTCGTTGAAGACGATGGGTTCGATGTTATACATACTACCGTCCAGGTCCATGTTCCAGTCGAGAGTGGTGTACGGCCTTGGACCACGACTGTCGGTGGTTCCTGTCCGCGCCGGTCCAGAGCGTAGTCCTGGCCACCAGTCGTCTCGTTTGTGGCCGCCGTCGCTCTCGTTTTCGGTAGCGATGACGGTGCTTCCGTGACCCACGGCCCCCATCGTGACACCGACGGTTTTCAGAAACGTTCTACGACTACGATAATTTCGCGAGTGTGATTTTTCGCTCATCTGTTACGTGCTAAAACCAACTGCCACGAACATTGTTATGGACTTCCTGAAGAGTATATTCTATCTTCAGGCTATATATAACAATGAAATGATCGGCGATTATATGAGTCATGCGACGTGGAGAAATTACCGAGAGTCGAGCACGGATTTTTGATGCAGGGGCTCAGAGGAACGGGTCAGATACACGGACAGCAGCGGTCCACGATTCGTCGAGAGGAGGTGTTTAAATGCCGACCTACGATATCGTCGAACAAGGAGCAGACAATACCGGAGAGAGCGCTATCGACCCCGTTCTCGATGACCTCGTCGGGAGCGACACGACCATCATCTTTCCACCGGGAACGTACGAGCTCAACGAACTCGTCGTTCAGTCGGGCACCGACGACCTCGAACTTCTCGCACCAGACGGTGCGCGCTTAGTGCCGGGTCAGTCGGGTGATAGCGTTCGATGGGTCGACGTCTACTCGAACGGATTCGTGCTAGATGGATTCGAACTCGACATGCGGAACGTGGCAGTGCCGCCGTTCGTGCGAATGAACTCCGAGGCTGGTAACTGGGAGCTCAGACGACTCATCACCCGGGGAAAAGTTCGAGCGGCCACCGACGACAACGTCGGATCGAACACCTCAAGCGATGCGCGAACCTACTTTCGGTTGTCGTCGGCAGAAGGCACTCGTGGGCTCTTACAGGACTGTTACTTTCACGAGGGGTCGTGTGAACCGACCGAAGCGAGTAACCGCCGGGCAATACTGGTCGAATCGTCGAATGGCGCACTCACGTTCAACCGCTGTTGGTTCGAGTATTGGGGCGAGAACACGATATACGCCAAGAAACCCGAAGGAAGGCTCAAAATCCTGAACTGCTTCGTTCGCAACTCACAGAATGGGATGCGAGTTGGCGGCAATACCGTCGTTCGTAATTGTGTGTCGATCAAGAACGCCCAACACCCGACACAGGCGTGGTCCGGTGGCTCGCTTCAACGTGGTGTAAACGCTGAAGCGACGGAGCCCGCGGATCCGTCGGCGGGCATCAACACCTACGATGGAACGCTTACCGTTCGCGATAGTGACTTCTATCATCGCTACCTGGACAGCAGTTGCGGTGGGCCGATCACGGCACCGACGCCGTGTGAACGCATCAACGTCCGAAACGTCCGCATCAGCTACAACTCCACGAAGAATCACGACGCAATCTACACGTACGAGTCGAGGATGAGCGACGGCACGCCCGCGAATCTCGAATACCTCCAACTCGAGGACGTCCAGGTCACCAACGACCACGACTCCGAGTACGGCATCTGGATCGGACAGGTCCCGGACACGTGGGGGACGGTGTCCGGAGTTATTGGCGGCAGTGGCCCGCAGACCAACTCCTCGTACGTCCGGAATCGGATGACCACCAACGGTAATCCGACACCGCCGGATACGACACCACCACTAGTGAGTCCACCTCCGCTCGGAGAGGTGCCGATGGAGCCGTCACAACTCGTCCGTATCGACAACACGGGCAACGATTCGCCAACGACCTACCAGATCACCGCCGGCGAGTACGTCCTCCCGGCGGGCAACGATGGTGCGACGGTGACCATGTCTTGGGGACAGGACGGCGGGCCGAGACGGCCGCCGAATTCGGCGGTCGCTACTGGCACGGTTCCCGCAGGGAGTGTGTTCGCCTTCTACGTGACCGGCGGCATCGTCTCGATAGAGACGGAGGGACCAGCGACCGTGACCGTCGATGGAGAACCGTTCGATCCGAACGCAGAGACACCCCTGACGGATACGATCACCAGTAACAACCAGACGAGCAGAAACGAGTGGCAACAGGCCGATTCGCCCGTGCAACCGAGCGACATCGTCATCGCGAAGCCGCTCTCGTTCGATGGCACCCAACCGGCTCACACCCGTCTCCGGAACGTCGCCGACGGTTCCTTCGAGTACAAACTCGAAGAGTGGGAGTACCTCGACGGGTCCCACACCAGCGAAACGTTCCACACGCTCACCACCGGACCAGTCGAACGCGATTTGCAACTCGATGATGGTTCTTCATACCGAATCAAAGCCGGAAACGCGTCCGTCCAGACCGATTTCGTCACCGTGTCGCTGGACGACTCCTTCGGCACGGAGACACCAGTCGTTCTCGCCCAGGCACAGACGTACAACGGCCCCGACCCCATCGTCACCCGACTACAGAACGTCTCGAGCAGTTCGTTCGACGTGCGTGTCCAAGAGGAGGAAGCCAACGACGACGTCCACCCGAACGCCGAGACGGTCGGCTACGTCGGGCTCGAACAGGCGACGGGGCAAGTCGATGGGACGGCGTTCGAGGTCCAACGATTGGAAGGGTTCACCGACGAGTGGTCTCAGATCACCTTCCAACAGGAGTACGACACGCCACAGTTCGTCGCCGACCTGCAAACGTTCGATGGACCCGACACAGCCAACCTCCGATATCGAAATCTATCGGGGACCGGTGTCGAAGTGAAAATCGAAGAAGAGCAGAGTGCCGACACGGAGACGAACCACACCACGGAAGCGGTCGGATACGCCGTCTTCGAAGGCGCTACATTACGAACGAACACCGTCTCCAGTAGTAACCAGACGAGTAGAAACCAGTGGCAACAGGCCGAATCGATCGTGCAACCGAACGACATCGTTATCGCGAAGCCGCTCTCGTTCGACGGCCCCCATCCGGCTCACACCCGCCTCCGGAACGCCGCCGACGGCACCTTCGAGTACAAGCTCGAAGAGTGGGAGTACCTCGACGGGTCCCACGTCAGCGAAACGTTCCACACGCTCGCCACGGGACCAGTCGAACGCGAGTTACAACTCGACGATGGGTCGGCATACCGGATCAAAGCCGGGAATGCGTCCGTCCAGACCGATTTCGTCACCGTGTCGCTAAACGACTTCTTCCCCGAGACGCCGGTCGTCCTCGCCCAGGCACAGACGTATAACGGGGGCGACCCGATCGTCACCCGGCTACAGAACGTCTCGGGCGGTTCGTTCGACGTGCGAGTTCAGGAAGAAGAGGCCAACGACGACGTCCACCCGAACGCCGAGACGGTCGGCTACGTCGGGCTCGAACAGGCGACGGGGGAGGTCGATGGGACGGCGTTTGAGGTCCAACGATTGGAAGGAGTCACCGACGAGTGGTCGCAGATCAGCTTCCAGCAGGAGTACGACACCCCACAGTTCGTCGCCGACCTGCAAACGTTCGACGGACCCGACACGGCCAACCTGCGCTACCGGAACCTGTCGGGAACCGGTGTCGAGGTGAAAGTCGAAGAAGAACAGAGTGCGGACACGGAGACAAACCACACCACCGAAGCGGTCGGGTACGCCGTCTTCGAAGACTCCGTTTGAAACTCGTCTCGCCAAACGAGGCAGGATTTCACCGCATCGCTGGTGGACATCCTCCCGTCAGCGGTCGACGCGGTACGTGCATCGTCGACTCGAACGAAGACCGCCGAGACACAAACCGGGCGAACGTCGACTGGAGAGGGGCTGGCGTCGACGACGGGCACTCATTCGGTCGCGTCGATTTCGGAGGAGTCGTCCGAAGCAGGGGATGATTGTTCGTCCGATGCAGATTCGCTCGATTCGTCGAGCCTCGTTTCTGACTTCTCGAGTTCTTCGAGGGGGTCGAACGTGACCATCCCCTTGGCACTGGTGTACTCGTAGGCGACCCACTCCGGAATCGCGAGGACGCTGTTCATCTTCCGGATTCGAATCCGCTTGACGAGTACGTCCTCGATGATGGTGCCGTTCAGTTGCAGGTTGACGATACCGTCGACGACGTAGCCCAGGTCGTGTGGGAACGTCTCCTCCTCGCTGACCAGGGTGGCCCCCGCGAACACCGGGACGAACCGCCCTTTGCAGACGTCGGCCCGCAGGTCTTTCACGAAGTCGTACGCCTGCACCGGCTGGACGAGCGTCCCGAACTCGGTCAGCGAGTCGATGACGACGATGCCGGTATCGCTCATCGTCAGCGCTTCGAGGCAGTTGTCGAGTTTGTGCTGGAGTTCGCTCGTGTCGCCGGGGTCACGAACCGTCGTCGTCGCGGCGAGGGTGACCCGATGGAGGAACTGGTTCCACTCGTCCATCCGGGCGAACATTCGCTTGCGGTCGCTGACCCGGTAGGTGAAACAGTCGACGACGTGCAGTTGGCCCGTTTCGAGGTACGGTAAGACGTTCCACTCCATCGAGAGGAACTGTTCGACCACGGAGACGGGGGGTTCGGTGAAACTCACGACGACGGCGGGTTCGCCACGCTGGAGCGTTCGCCAGACAAGTTCTGCCTGAATCGCGTTGTCGCGGGTGCCCGCCTCGCCGGAGAGCAAGACGAAGGAGTTCCGCGGCAGTCCCTGGGGGAGGAAGTCGTCCAGCGCCGAGACGCCCGTATCGAGCTGGCGGAAGCCGTGGTACTCGGTGAACACCCGGTCGTGCTCTCGCATCTCGTTCCGGCACGTCTCCGAACAGAACTCGTACGTGACAGACTCGTATTCGAGCGTCACCGACTCGCTGGGACGTGGTAGACGACAGAAATCACACCGGTTCTGGTCGTCGTCACCGGAAACGTCACTCATAAGCCAGCGTAAGCGTCCGAGCGAAATGAAACTACGGAAAATCGAGAATTGCCTCCGGTCGTCGCGTTACACGACGGACGAGGGCTAGCCGTCGCCGGACACCGTCGAACCGCTGTCGCCGCTCACCGTCTCATCCCCCCGGCGTCTCCGCGGGTTGGGTAGACGGAGACGGGGCCCCCGGCTCACGCCCGGGACGAATCGACAGCACGAACCGGGCCATCAGGGCGACGCCGAGGAGACTGAGCAGGCCGAAGATGACGATCTGGGGCAACGGTACGGTCTGACCGTCCGAAACCTGGAAGACGACCATCGCCAGCACGGCCAGTCCGAGGGTCGCGATTTTCACGAGGAGGACGCCGGTGAACGCATAGCCCCACGCCCGCCCGCGCCAGAGCCAGTACGCCGAGAGGACGAACGCGGGGACGAGAACGCCCAGGTCGAGCGAGTAGATGACGTTCACCGGGATGTCCGCCGTCACGATACTCTCCGGAACCGTGCCGTCGAGCGTGGCCGAGAGAATCTCCGACAGCCACAACAACGCCACCATGAGGGCGACGACGAGCTGAAATGCGACGTACGACCGCACCGACCGGTCACCGACCGCTCGCTTCAGGGTCGCGGCGTCGAGTCGAACCATCCCACCGACGAACGTGAACAGCGTCAGACCCAACAGGGCGACGTAGACCAGATACAGCTCGTTGAACGCCGTCATGAACGCGTAAGAGGCGTAGGTGTACAGGAGGTAGCCGGTCACGCCGAGCCAGACGACGTACCCACGGAGCGACCCACGAGCGGTGTAGTACAGGGAGACGGCGAGCACCGGAACGGCCACGACGAGCGTCACCAGGTCCTGTCCAAGAAGTTGCGGAAGCTGGGACGGCGCGTCCCGATAGAGACCGGGGACGAAGAGGCCGACGACGGTTGCGACCACCGTCAGGGCGAGCGTCGCGAGCGATGCGACGACGTACGGCCGAGAAATCGAAACGCGGGACGGAGTCACGGTCGTACCTCCCGTGCATCCGCCTCGGTTACACCGTCGCGTTCCGCCTCGACCGATGCGGCGAAGGTCCCGGCGAACCGTTCGACGTCGTCCCAGTCGGTGTACTCGTAATCCCGCGAGGCGTCCGTATCACCAGTGGCCTCCCTGGCGATGCGTTTCATCAACCGTCGTTTCAGGAAGCCGTACTCCGAGTAGCGGAGCGCACCCGCGAAGATGCCGACCGTTTCGGGATGCCAGTCGGTCGCGTCGGCGAACTCGTCGGCGTACCGCACGGCTTCCGCCTGCCGCGTTTCGTCGGTCGAAGCGGCAGACAGGCACACCTGGAAGAAGGCGCTCGGTCGTGACGCCAGCGCGTCGCGGTTCGTGTCGACGAACGCCACCACCGAAGGCTGATGCTTGCCGACGTGGATGGACGACCCCACGAACACCGCGTCGAAATCGTCGACCGAGTCTGTCAGGGGTTGGTCGGCGTCGACTATCGTCGCGTCGTGACCCCGGTCGACGAGCACCTCACCGATGCGAGTCGCTACTTTCGCCGTCTGTCCTTCGCCGGTACCGTAGAACACGAGAAACGTAGCCATGTTAGTTCACGTCTGCTAGTTGGCTAGAAACCGACGTAACCAGCGACGCTGTTTCTCATCCCACGAGAATACAGCGGTGGTGGGGTTGGACCTATCGCTCGAAGGACGTCCGAAGATCGCTGCCGATGTCCGAGACCGCCTCCCGCGCTCGGTCCACCTCCGGGTCGTCGAGCAACCCGACGAACCCGTGAATCATGTCCTCGTAATGTCGGTGGTTGACCCGAACGTCGGCTTCCATCAGTCGTTCGACGTACGCGACCCCCTGGCCGCGCAAGATGTCGAAGCCGCAGGTCAGAACAGTCGCGGGGGGCAGTCCCCGCAGGTCGCACGCCTGGAGCGGTGACGCGTACGGGTTTCGGCCGTCGAAGTCGCTCTCGAGATAGTGGTCCCAGAGCCACTCCTCGTCCGCTTTCGTGAACACCAGCCATTCGGCGGTCCCGTCGTCGCCCGCGGTGTCGAAAGAAGAATCGGTCGGTGGGTAGATGAGCAGTTGATGTGCGAGTGGCGGGCCGTCGTCGTCCCGAGCGTACAGTGCGACCGCGGCGGCAAGCGTCCCCCCTGCGCTCTCACCACCGACGGCGACGCGGTCGGGGTCACCGTGAACCACTCCCGGATTCTCGACGACCCACCTCGTCGCGGCGTAGCAGTCCTCGACGGCGGCCGGGAACGGGTGTTCCGGCGCGAGTCGGTAGTCGACCGAGACGACCACACACTCGGTCGCGTTCGTCAGCGCCCGACAGATGCCGTCGTCCGTATCGAGACTGCCCATCACCCAGCCGCCGCCGTGAAAGTACACGAGGACCGGAAACGGCCCCGAACCGTCGGGCGTGTAGATTCTGACCGGGAGCCCGCCCGCGGGACCGTCGATGGTGAACTCTCGCACCGAAGCGACGGGTTCGGGCTCTTCTGGGGGCGTCCAGAGGTTCTCGAGCAGTTCGCGTGCCCCACGGACAGAGAGCGAACTGAACCGCGGAACACCGCGTTTCGTCCGCTCGGCGAATATCGCTTGCATCTCCGGATGTGGTTCCGATGCTGCCATTGTAAACCGTTGCGTCGTACGATACCGAATGGCATAGCTCTGCGTATCGTCCAGACCGACCGCTCCGTCGACACCCGCGGACCGAGACGGCCCGCGCGCGGCACCGTAAATTTTCGACACTCGGTCGGCCAGAAGTTACAGAAGATAGAACGGCGATACGTTAGTCGATGCGAGAGCTTCACGTTCGAATTTCTGACGACCACATCGCGGACGTCACGTCTATCCTCGACGACTACGATGCGGATTTCACTACCGTCTCCGAAGACGACGGTACTCTCGTCCTCTGTCCGCTCCCGACTGCGGCCGTCTCTCCGATTCTCGACGAACTGCGGGAAGCGGGCGTCGACGAAGACTCCTACACGGTCGTGACGAAAGCGGAGCTCGTCGAGACGTCGACGTTTTCCGACCTCCGCGAGGAGTATTCGTCCGCCGTCCGAAAGCTCGCAAAGTCCGAGCTACACGCGAAGATTCGAGAGATTCAGTGGCCGTATCAGCTCTACTACCTCGGCACCGTCCTGAGCGTCGTCGCCGCGGCTGCTGGACTCTTGCTCGACCAGCCAGCACTCATCATCGGTGCGATGATAATCGCGCCGCAAGCGAGTTCCGCCCTCGCGGCCCCCGCAGGTGTGCTCTTGAGTGATTGGAAACTGTTCGTCAACAGCATCAAAGAACAGGCCCTCGGTCTCGGTATCGCCATCGTCGGCGCGACGCTGTTCGGCTGGTTCGTTCGCTGGACTGGCTTCGTCCCGCCGGGGTTGGCAATCACGCAGATAGAACTGGTCGGCGTCCGACTCGCACCCACCTTCCTGTCGACGGTTGGGGCCGTCATCGCGGGTATCGTCGGCGCGTTCGGGTACACGACCGAGCAATCGACGGCGCTCATCGGCGTCATGATCGCTGCGGCACTGATTCCCGCGGCCGCAGCGACTGGCCTCGCAATCGCGTGGATGGCCCCGATTTTCGGCCTCGGTGCGTTCCTCCTCTTGCTGGTCAACGTCCTCGCGATAAACCTCGGCGGATTCTTCACGTTGGCCGCCATGGGATACCAACCCCGCTGGCGAGCGGCGGACCGCTCGTTTCGAGCGTCGATTCCCTCCGGCCAGCGATTCGCCGTGTACGGAACGATGGTCCTCCTCCTGGTGGCGACGCTGGGCACCGGCTATCTGACCGCGGTGAACATCGCATTCGCACAGTCGGTCAACCGGGAAGTCGAGACGACGCTCGACCGACCGGCCTACACGAATCTCTCGCTCTCGAGCGTCCAGGCGGCGTACGGCGGGCCGACCTGGCGAGCAGAACCGACGAACGTCACGGTGCGAGTGAGCCGAACGTCTAATCGGCGGTACGCCGACCTCGCGGGGCAACTGGAGCGAGGAATCGAACGTCGAACGAACGGGAACGTCCGGGTCACCGTCGAATTTACGGAGTCACGGACGGTCGATTCGACGGCACCCTCGGCGGAGAATCGGCTTCGCCCCGCGTCGACGGCGGTATCGCCGTAGGAGAACGCATCTGCCACAACTTCTAACGGGCCACCGACGGTATCACGGAGTATGGTTCGACTCTCGACGATGGTGCTGCTCGCAGGCATCGTCCTGTTGTTCGTTCCGATTCCACCGGTCGCGACGATTCTCGGCGTCGTCACGATTCTCGTCGGTGTCGCACTCCGCGTCCTGACCGACCGCTAGCAGGCGACCGCTACTCGTCCCGGTAGCGGGGCGAGTCCGCGATAGTTCCCGGCCGACTCCCGAGGCGTAACGTCAGTAACGTCGACGTGTTACCTATCCACTGAGCGCGACGATCGTGATCGAATTTCGAGTTCGTCGACACGCCGTTCGAGTTCGTCGAGTCGACCGATAGTGGTTCCAACAATGATTCCGACAAGGACACCGATGACGGCTCCCGGAATACCCGCAAACAAGAACCCGACTACAGCACCCAGACCACCAGGGAATACTACTGATAAGATACTTACCATTACGACTGAATATGCGCGCTACTGGTTTTGAATTTTCTGACGATACGAGTCTGTCTCGTGGTGGCTGTCTCCTCCGTATCTAGTATACACTTCTAACAGCGACTAGAGAAGTAATCGCACCTGTGTTGAATACAGCGCGCATAGTCAGCACGTTCCGACCGCAATCGAGGAGCAGGGGCGATTGCTTACTACAGAGAAATCTGTATCTCGGACGTCGTCGAACAGAGTGTAGCGACTGGAATCACTCCTCGCGTTTGCCGTACGTTTCCTCACCCCAACCATAGTCGGACGCTTCGTCGTTCCGTTCGAGGTAGTCCTCCAGTACCTCCTGTACCGCTCGGCCGAGATCGTCCATCTCACCGTCGATCATTGAAACCGTGCTCGAATCGAGCGACTCAGTCGCGTTTCGCTCCCGCCAGTCGTCCGAAATCGTTGGGGCGTCGAAGCGAAGGCGGTCGTCGGTGGGATCCCAGTAGAAGTCGAACGCTTGGAACAGGCCGAGGTCGCTGACAATTCGAACGTGCTCTTCATCGAGATTCGTGTACTCGGTCCACTCGTTGAATCCCTCCTTCCACGCACCCTCCTGGAGCAGGTCTTCGATGTCCTCGCGGTAGAAGTCCTCTGACCCGAGCGTCTCTTCTTGCCACTCGAACTCGCGCGGCATTCCTCGGTTCGAGAGGTCTGGTGGTTCCGGAACCTCAATATCGAGCGCCATACCAGTAGTTTCACTGGAAACACAATAAAGCCCATAGCAGTTTTAAACGAGACGGAGTGACATCCTCGCCCGCCCGAAAGGGCGAGGCTTCCTACAAGGGAAGTCTTATAGAGGTTTCAGGACTGAAACGTCGCAAGCGTCGTCTGTCCGGGTTGCGGACTCGGCATGCGGTGTCCTGTGGCACTGTCACAAGTGCTCCCCTCC
>NZ_JBPEHH010000060.1:0-25494 GCF_054177595.1 Haladaptatus ordinarius
TAGGTTCACCAGGTGCGTATCCGGACAGCGGATGAATCAGGTTCCTGATTCACCCGCTTCACTCAGGACTACGTATCAGCTGCTGGACTCCTGAGCCAGAGTGGACAACTAGCGAGTATGTCCACGACACCGATGGAACAGCAGTCGGGTCACTCGACCTCTCGACTGAGCGAGAGCGGCTGGAACGCGAACAGCGGGCACTCTCGCAGAAAGACCACGGCTCTGCCAACTGGGAGAAACAACGTCGGCGCGTGGCCGAGTGCCACCTCCGACTCAAGCGCAAACGCCGTGACTTCCTCCACAAACTCTCGGCATACTACGCTCGGGAGTACGATCTTGTAGCCGTCGAAGACCTCAACGTGAAGGGACTGTTCGAATCGCCATGCAACAACCGTAATACGGCGTCGGCGGCGTGGAACACCTTCACGAGTATGCTCGAATACAAGTGTGAACGCGAACGCACTTCGTGGAGGTTCAACCAGAGGGCACGACCAAAGAGTGCGCTCAGTGTGGTGTTGAAACAGAAAAACCGCTGTGGTTTCGTGAACACTCTTGTCCGGCGTGTGGGTTTGAAGCGGACAGAGACGCGAACGCGGCGTGGAACATCCTTTCTCGCGGTCTCGAAGACGTAGGAGTGGGACGCTCCGAATCAACGCCTGTGGAGACTGCGCTCCCTACGGACACTACGGTTGTGTCTGCACAGCGCGTCGTGGAAACAGAAAGCCCCTTCCTACTCGCCGCCTTCGGCGGCTCCTTGAGGCTGGGGTAGTTCACCAGTACAAAACGTCGGTCGGGCGCCGACGAACGAACTCGACGAGTGGAACCGACGAACGGGAGTTCCGAGTGCGATCAGAACTCAGGCGTAGGAGAGGTTGATGCTGATGACGTTTGCCGTTCGTTTGACCATGTCGGGAACCGCTGACTCCAGGTAGTCCCCGCATAGTCGACTCACGGGCCCGGCGACGCTGACGGCACCCCGGACGACGCCATCGTTCGTGATGACGGGAGCAGCCACGCATCGTACCCCCTCGGCCCGTTCCTCGGCATCGAGCGCATAGCCTCGTTCCCGAATCTGCTCAAGATCCTTGAAGAGGGCCTCGCGCGTCGTCCGCGTGTGCTCCGTACTCGGTTCGAGCCCGTACTCGTCAATGATCTCGTCGACCCGCTCCTCGGGAAGGTGAGCGAGTATCGCCTTCCCGAGGCCCGTTTGATGGAGGTAGACCCGCGACCCGATGCCGGTGTCGAGAGAGAGCGCGTTATCACCTCTCGCCCGGTAGAGGTAGATGCCCCGACCGTGCTCCTCGACAAGGATGTTGCCAAGTTCCCCGGTCTCGTCCGCGAGCTTGTCAACCTCCGGTACGCCGACGTCGTGTATCTTCCGCTGGTTCTTGACCCGTTCGCCGAACTCGAAGAGCCGGAGCCCCAGCAGGAACTTCCCACCGTCTCTGACGACGAGGTCGTGGTCCTCCAGCGTCGCGAGGTGGTTGTGGACAGTCCCCTTCGTGATGTCCAGTTCGTTCGCGAGTTCGGTGACGCCGGCCCGTTCTAGCTCGGCGACCTTCTCGAGGATGTCGGCCGTCGTTTTCACGGCCATGACCGGGTTCTTTGGGCCTTCCATGACACCCTGTGTCGGGGGCAGGTACTAAAAACTTGTTTGGCGGTGCTAAACGGATGGTCGGCTCGTCGCGACCTCTCGGTCGTCTGGAACCGCAAGGCGGCGGTGCTGTCAACGGTGATTCGCAAGTGCAGGCAGTCGGGGGTGCACGAATTCTTCAGAATACGGTTTAGGAACGCTAAAACCGGAGAATATTTCCGCACGGCGAACAGTTTTACAAAACCTCCTCCGATACCCTTACGTCCAACATGGATTACGGAATTGATGGGAACACGGCCCTCGTTGCCGCATCGAGCAGTGGTCTCGGGAAGGCGTCCGCGAAGGTACTCGCGAGCGAAGGCGCAAGCGTCGTCATCAACGGTCGAGACCAGAACCGGCTTGACGATGCCGTGGCGGACGTACAGGATGTCGCTGACGGCGACGTCGTCGGCGTGCAGGGTGACCTCACGGACGCCGACGACATCGAGCGACTCGTCGACCGGACGGTCGGGGAGTTCGGCGGTCTGGACCACCTCGTGACGAACGCCGGCGGCCCGCCGAGCGGACCGTTCATGGAGATGGACGACGAGGACTGGTACGACGCGTTCGACCTGCTCGTGATGAGCGTCGTTCGACTCGTCCGCGAATCGGCCCCGCACCTCCGCGACGGGGACGGCGGGACCATCGTCACCATCGCTTCCCGAAGCGTCAAGGAGGCGATTCCCTCGCTCGTGCTGTCGAACTCGGTCCGGATGGGCGTCATCGGACTCGAGAAGACGCTCTCGAAGGAGTTCGCGCCCGAAGTGCGGTCGAACGCCGTTCTGCCTGCACCCCACGAGACGGCGCGCCAGCGGGAACTCATCCAGGCGGCCGTCGACCGCGGGAAGTACGACAGCTATGAGGAGGGCCTCGACACGAAGGGCGACATCAATCCGCTCGGTCGCATCGGCGACCCGATAGAGCTCGGCGACGTCGTCGCGTACCTCTCCTCAGAACACTCGAGCTTCCTCAACGGCGTCGCGATCCCCGTCGACGGCGGACAGGGAGCATCCAACCTGTAGATCGATGCCGAGACTCGCACGAACCGTTGACGGTCGGCCAATGCTCGGCGACGACGAGGGGTTCGTCCCGCTGTCGGCGGCGGACCCGTCGCTTACGACGCTCGAAGACGCGCTCCCACTGGCAGCCGCCGGTGGCCTCCCGTCGCCGGAGGCGGCGTCGGCCGCCCACGTCCCCGAGGACGACCTCTCGTTCGCGGCACCGCTCGAACAGCCGGGGAAACTCTGGGGTATCGGGCTGAACTACGCCGACCACGCGTCGGACCTCCACGAGGACAGACCGACAGAGCCGGCGAGTTTCATGAAACCCGCCACGACGGCTACCGGTCCGGGTGGTCCCATCCGACTTCCCCCACAGGACGTCGCAGGCCGCGTTACGGCGGAGGCCGAACTCGCACTCGTCATCGGGCGGACGTGCAAGAACGTCGACGACGCAGACGTAGACGACGTCATCGCCGGATACGTTCCAGTAATTGATATGACGGCGGAGGACATCCTCCAGCAAAATCCGCGCTTCCTGACACGCGCGAAGAGCTTCGACTCCTTCCTCGTGTTTGGATCGTCGCTGGTGACCACCGACGAGGTCGAAAACCTCGACGACATCTCGGTCAGGACCATCGTCAACGGGCAGATCGCCGCGGAGAACAGCATTCGAAACATGATGACGACCCCGCGAGAACTCGTGGCGTTCCACTCGGAGGTCATGACGCTCGAACCGGGTGACGTCATCTCGACGGGGACGCCTGGCGCGAAGCGCATCACGCCTGGTGACACCGTCACCGCCGAGGTTGAACACGTCGGGACTGCCAACTCAGATGTGGTCGGATGACGTTTCGACTGGCCATAGCCGTCGGACGCCGGATTCGAACGTCGAACGAGCATCGAGAACAAACAAACCGAACTGACAAAGCGTACCAACCAGGTAACAGATACCCATGAAAATCGAAGAAGTAGAGAGTCTAGTAGTATCCATTCCGCTACAAGAACCGGTCGCCTTCGCCACCCGCGTCGTCGAGGAGCGCGACCACACTATCGTGTACGTCCGCACCGAGGACGGAACCGAAGGCGTGGGATACACGCTCGGCTACGGCGGCGCGGACGTCGTCGCGCAGGCGATCGAGAGCATCCTTGTGCCGATGATCGAGGGCGAAGACCCTCGCGACACCGCACGCCTCTGGCGCAAGATGTTCGACGGCACGGTCCAGATAGGTCGGAAGGGCGTGATGGTCCGGGCCATCTCCTGTATCGACACGGCACTCTGGGACATCAAAGCCAAGGCGGCCGGCATGCCGCTCTACAAGTTACTTGGCGGACACGCCGACACTGTTCCGGCGTACGCCAGCGGCGGGTACTACCGAGAAGGCAAGGGACTAGAAGATCTCCGCGAGGAGATGAAGACGTACGTCGACCGCGGCCACGATGTCGTGAAGATGAAAGTTGGCCGGAAGCCCATCGAAGAGGAAGTCGAGCGAGTTCGCGTCGCCCGCGAAGCCATCGGTCCGGACCGGACGCTACTGATGGACGCGAACGGCAAGTGGAAGAACAAGCAAGAGGCCGTACGCGCCTGCCGAAAGTTTGCTGAGTACGACCCGTACTTCATCGAAGAACCGGTGATGCCAGACAGTCTGGACCTCTATCACGAGGTCAACGAGGCGCTCGATTACGCCGTCGCCGGCGGTGAACTGGAATTCAGCCGCTACGGGTTCGCGGACCTGCTCCGCGAGGACGCCGTCGAAATCGTCCAACCAGACGTATCGGTGGTCGGTGGGGTCACCGAGTGGATGCGTGTCGCCAACATGGCGGCGTGCCACGACATCCCGGTCGCACCCCACTACAACTGGGACCTCCACATCCAGTTGTTGGCGGCCATCGAGAACGGACTCTGGATAGAGTACTTTTACCGCGACTCGGACGTGAAGGCGTTCGACGACGTTCTGGAACACCCGGTCGAACCAGAGGACGGGATGATTCAACTCCCGCAGCGTCCCGGCCACGGGGTCGAACTCGACTGCGATGCACTCGATGAGTTCCGTATGTAGAGACCCTGCCGGAAGTCGTCGTTCGGCTTTCGACGGAGACGGCCCGCTTTGTTCGGATACTAGCGAATCGAGGACGGAGACGGCGATACGTTCACCCAGTGTGATTAGCGTATCGGGACGCGGTCCACTCTTGAAGCGGGTCGTTCAATACGAGGATAGATATGGTCACTTGCCATATCCGGTTCCCTTGACGTCCTTTGGCTTTTCAGACCCGCATCTCACCTACTTTTCCTTTTCCACTGACAATAGACCCCTCTCCTCGACGTTACGTGTTCGAACCGGGGCGTCCAGTAACGACCCACCGATGGTGTTCGTCCACGACACGACTGCGTTCAGAACAGTTTTGGTCCAGCTGATGGCACTGTTCAACGCCGTTCGGAGACAGCCGCTCAATTACGTTCTCTTCGGTCATTCGTACCGGGGTTTCCGATTCAAGCGCTAGAAGTGTTTCCACCGAAGTTTCTCCCCCGATACTGGGAACGAATCTTCGGCACGTTCACTGACGTTTGTTCCGTAGAGGGTGTCATACAATAGTTCTCAATCGATATTATCCACGATCTTAATCGTGGATAAAACAGATGACTGGTGGAACCACTGGATTACAAGTGAAATGAGGACCGTATAATTGCTGGGTAGTAGGTGTGAGACGTATTCTATGACACGCTCCCGTAGTGTGCTGTATAGGGGCGGTGGTGTCTGGAGAATTAGTGGAAGAGATATCCTCGACTACCTCTTCAATGTAGAAAAGCTTCCGACGGATTTGATTCACTGAGGCCAGACGGGCGGGATAGTTTTACACCAACCGTTGAGACACCACCTACAGGAGCCTTCAATACCATTAAATATGTTCGCGCAAAACTGGTCTTATGAGCACGGAACAGGTCGAAGAAGGAGATGTCCGGGTTCAAGCCCGTAACATCGGCGGCATCTCCGAAACCGAAGCAGTGTTCGAACCGGGGGTGACCGTCCTCACAGGGCGGAACGCCACGAACCGGACATCACTGTTGCAGGCGATTATGCTCGCGCTCGGAAGCGAACAGGCATCGCTCAAAGGTGACGCCGAGAACGGAGCGGTCGAATTACAAATCGGTGACCGCCGATACACGCGAACGCTCACTCGAAGCGGCGACTCAATCTCGCTATCGGGTGATCCGTATCTCGACGACCCCGAACTTACTGACCTGTTCGCGTTCCTCTTTGAAGGTAACGAAGCCCGTCGGGCCATCGCACGCGGCGACGACCTGCGCGGACTTATCATGCGGCCGATCGACACTGACGAGATTCAGGCCGAAATCGAGCGCCTTGAAACCGAACGACGTGAAATCGATGAGCGCCTCGAGGAGATCGAAAGCGAAGAGCGTCGCCTCACTGACCTTGAGCGCCGACGCGAAGAGCTCGAAACCGAGATCGACGAGAAGCGGTCAGCACTCGAAGCGGCCGAATCGGAACTTGAGTCGCTGGGCGCCACGGTCAAAGAGAGTCGTGAGGAGAAGCAGGAAATCGAATCAAAACTCGACGACCTCCGCGAGACCCGCTCGAAACTTGACCGCGTCCGACGAGATATCGAGACCGAATCCAAGAGCATCACATCTCTCACTAAAGAGCGAGCAGAAGTCGAGGAGGAACTCTCTACGTTGCCGGACGCTCAGTCAGTTGACGAGGACGACCTCGAAAGAGAACTAAACCGGCTCCGCGAACACCGGCGAACCATCAACAACATGGTCAGTGAACTCCAGAACATAGTACAGTTCAACGAGGAGATGCTGGAGGATGACCGGACCGACATTCGTCGCGCATTGGACCAAGATGTGACGTCGGACGGGTCGATTACCGACCAGCTGGTTGAATCGCAGACGACCTGCTGGACCTGCGGGAGCGAGGTCGAGAAGAGCCAGATCGAGACGACGCTCGACCAACTCCGGGAGTTCCGCGAGGAGAAACTCGAAACCGTCCGCGAAATCAACGACGAACTCGAAGAACTGACAGATCGCCAGCAAACCCTCCGCGAGAATCGAGAACGACGCGAGCAACTTGAAACTCGCCTCGAAGAGATCGACGACGAAATCGAAAAGCGAGAACAGCGCGTCGAGGATCTTCGGGATGACCGCGCGGGGTTAGAAGACCGATTGAACGAACTGGAGACAGAGGTCGAGTCGCTCGAGAGCGACGAGTTCGACGAGACCCTTGACAAACACAAGGAGACCAACCAGCTTGAGTTCGAACTCGGCCAACTCCGTGACGACCTCGAGGACGTCGAGTCCGAGATCAATTCCATCCAGGAGATGCTCGAGGAACGAGAGGCGCTGCAATCTGAGCGTGAGTCAGTATCTGAGGAACTGGTCGACTATCGGACGAAGATCGACCAGATCGAAGAACAGGCCGTCGAGGAGTTCAACACGAACATGAAGACGGTACTGAACCTTCTAGAGTACGAGAACATCGACCGAATCTGGATCGAGCGGGTCGAACGCGAAGTGCGCGAAGGTCGTCGCAAAGTCGAACAGACCAAGTTTGAGCTTCACGTCATCCGACAGACTGAAGCGGGAACAGCATACGAGGACACGGTCGACCACCTGTCCGAGAGCGAACGCGAGGTGACCGGTCTGATGTTCGCGCTCGCGGGTTACCTCGTTCACGAGGTGTACGAGACGCTGCCGTTCATCATGCTTGACTCGCTCGAAGCCATCGACTCCGACCGGATCTCCTCGCTCGTCGAGTACTTCAGCGACTATGCCGACTATTCCGTCGTCGCACTCCTCCCCGAGGACGAGGCGGCCCTCAACGAAGCCCATCAGCGGATAACCAACATCTAACTCGACGTCAATTCCGTCGAACGTCGTTGGTTCCATCGACGTTTCGTCGAAGAAGTAGTCTGGAATGGAGAGTGTCTGCGATTGTTACGGAATTGCGTCTGCAATTTCGAGTTCTTTGACTGCTCGAGAATCAAACGGATAGGGCCGCTGGGCTTGGTCTGGAGGAAACCGACGATGACGAGGGGTTTGGTGACGTCACGGGGGACGGTGTTGCCCGGTTCGTAGCCCAGTTCGCCAGCAGATCGGCCGCCTGTGTTTTCACCTGCAGCGTCTATGGTGTGCGTTGAGATTGTTCCGGAGGTAGACGCCGTCCCTGGTCGTATACGCACGTGCTTTTCCCATTGTGTGTCGGAGACGTGACCTCGAATCTTCAATAACCAGTATATTCAGTCAGAAGTTATCGACTAACCTGACTCATGGATAGGACTCTTTCGAAAGAAAATTCGATCTCGATCTGAGGACCCCACGTTGCTGCAGACATTCGTACTCTTCGAGTGACTGGACCTGAGAATTTTGGGGCACAGAAGGGGCCGATTCTGGGAGAGACGAAACCTGCTTCCCCGAGGGCGGCGATCCCCCAGAATCCACTTCCGCTTACGATTTTATGCGGCAGAAGCATTCGTATTCGGTTAAGACGTGAAACCAGCATACAGCGCGGCACTCACCTCCTCAAAAAGTGTCTGGCATGATGGGGATGGTTGCCTCGCCTCCTGATACCACGTGTTCGGGAGATTCGGTTCATCGGCACTGTCTAGTTTCGCTCCTCCTCGACGGGCGTTCGGTTGTTGAGCGATTGATGCGGTCTCTGACGGTTATAGTAATGCACAAACTGTTCAAGCCACCGCTGGACGCTCGGCCGACTGCCCACCCAGGACGTATGGAAGCGGTCGATCCGCTGTTTGAGCGTGTGAAACCACTTTTCGATCAGGTTTCGCTCTGTGTAGTCGAGCCGACCGCCCAACCCAATTCGAAAGATGGCAGTCCGATAGCCGTAGCCATCAACGAGAAACACCGCATCTGAGAGATCGTGTTTCTCGGCGAGTTCAGATAGAAACGAAGCCGCCGAATCAGTGCCATGCCGATCAAACACGTCGATACCGAGCAGCAGCTTTGTTTCAGTGTCTATTGCAGCGTACACCCAAGACCACTCACCGTTGATTTTGACAGCGGTTTCGTCGATCGCGACCCGCGTCGGCGATGCCGACGGCGGGTCAGATACGCTGTCAGATACTCGATGAACCCATTGAAAGATCGCCTGATGCGACCGTTTCACGCCGAGGAGCGCGAGAATCGCTTTTGTTTCTCTGAGTGAACAGCCGGTCGCGTGGAGCCGGACGGCAAACCCCCTGACGGGCGTCGCCGTCCGCTCACGCTCCCAACATTCAAGCGTAGCCGTGTCTAAACTCTCTCTGAGCAGGTCTGAGAGTAGCATCAATCACTAACTCTTCAACCTGCTCGTCCTTATCTAGACAGTGCCCGTCCCGTCTATTTTCTTTAGATCGGTGGGGAAGGAGTACGACTGAAAGGAAGAAACTGCACGTCACCTTTCGGTTTTCCTGGATAGTCAGCTGAATTTCACCAAACATTCCAACGCATCGACGGTTGGTTGGTTCCCCAGCGAGTTGGCTCAAACTCCTTGGTCAGGTCATCTCTTTCGGTTTGATGGTTCGGCCCAACGTAAAGCGTGAGAGTGCAAGTTCCTCGAGGTCGACGACGTCGGTCTCTCTCCCGACGAGCAGGTCGGCCATTGCGATCCCCACGCTCGGCGCCTGCTGAACTCCATTGGTTCTGTTATGGCGCGATGAGCATCCCGACCATGGCGTACCCCACCGCAGCAAGTCCCCCGGCTACGATGGCGTACGGGAGCTGGGTTCGAACGTGATCCATGTGGTCGGAAGCGGCACCGAACGACGACAGGATGCTGGTGTCAGAGAGTGGCGAACAGTGGTCACCGAACAGACCGCCACCGACGACGGCTGCAACTGCGGCGTACAGGAGTGGACCGAAGGTGACCCCGTTCATGTTGAACGCTATCGGGACGATGATCGGGATCATGATACCGTAGGTTCCCCACGAGGTTCCGCTGAAAAACGAGATGAGCGCGCCAGTGAGGAACGTGACGAAGAGCAACAGCGAGGGTGTCAGCCATCCCTGCGTAACGCCGATGACGTAGTCAGGAGCGCCGAGTTGACCGGTGATCTCGTTGATCATGTAAGCAAGAGCTAGAACCATCATCGCAGGGAACACACCTTTGACACCATCCGTAGAGATGTCGACAATATGCTTGACGTCATCGAAGTACCCCTGGACGTACATCACGAAGGCAAGGAATGTGGTCGCCGCCATGAACGCGGCCAGAATTTTGACGTCCTCCAGAATCACGAACGTGCCGATGCTAATCCCGAGGATGATAAGAACCGGGATGAAGAGGTGGAGCGTCAGACTCGCGGTCTTCCCTTCTTTCGGGTCGATATCCTCGATCTCGACGCCCACGAGCGGGTTGGCCCCCTCGCCGAGGACATTCCCGGAGTTACGTGCGCGGTGTTCTGCTTTCTTCATTGGTCCGAAGTCGGAGATGACGCCGGCCGCGATTAAGCCGGCGAGCGCGATGGAGAGGACGCCGTAGAAGTTGTACACGATTGAGTTCACGAAGACATCGAGCGCGACAGTCTTGTTCGCGACGTTCCCTTGTTCGGCGACGAGGCCCGCAATGAAGACCGCCCAGCCACTGATCGGGATGAGGGTCGGGACGGCGGCGCTCGTCGAGTCGAGGAGATACGCAAGTTTCTCTCGAGAGACATCGTGTTCGTCCGTGACTGGCCGCATTACGGGTCCGGACAGGAGCGGGCTGAAGTAGTCGCTGAAGAACACGAGGACGCCGAGAACCCACGTAATGCCCTGGGCGCCGCGATCGGATTCAACGCGTTCTGAAACCAATTCGGCGAATCGGTCTGTCACGCCGGCGAACATGAAGTACGCGATCAAAATCCCGACAAAGACCTGAATCATGATCACCCAAATGAACCAACCACTGCCCAAGGCGTCTTGGAACAACTGAGCTGTTCCCGTGAAGGGGTCGTTTCCAAGCATCATGACCCCAACGACGGAGCCGAGCAAGAGAGAGAACACCGCATTTCTCGTTTTGAATGCTAGCACGAGTGCTACCAGCACTGGTAGTAACGACAAGGCCGTACCTTTGAACATACAGAATGACCATTATAGTCTACCTATTTGAATGTTACTGTCACTCATGACTGAAGCTAGCAATAAACCAAGCGGTAGCCGACCTACCGTCTTGACAGGGGAAATGGGGGATGTCAGGAAGGTTACGAGAATCGTGCCGGGGACAGGTACGATTCCAATGTGGAATCGATGTCTTCGCCTTTGATCGCAGCAGCCAGGAACTTACTGATTGCTGGTGCCAGCGTGACGCCGAGACCGTTCATCCCGGCTGCGACATAGAAGTTGGAAACGTCAGTTTCGCCAACTATAGGAACGCCGTCAGGTGTGAGCGTCCGGACACCGACCCATTCGTTAACGAGTTCGACACCGTCGAGTCGCGGAATTGCCTCTTGAATTCGTGCGTCGATATCGAGGTAGAACTCGTGGTCGATCGACTGTGCTCCCACCGGGTCCAGTACCTCGGCATCCTCGTAGTCGGCGCCGAAATCCCCAGCAAACGCCTGATTCCTTCCCTCCCCGCGGAAGTAAAGGCCATCGCTGAACTGGATAAACGGGAGCGAAAAGGAGTCGTCTTTTTGGAGTACGACAACTGGCCCGCGGTTATGCCGAAATGGGAGCGACACGCCAGCCTTCTCGTTCACGGTCGGGGCCCACGGCCCCGCCACGTTCACTACGGCAGCCGCCGACTGAGTTCCAATCTCCGTCTTTACACCCGTGACTTCGCTGTCATCGGTAAGGATGTCCGTGACCGCGGTCTGGGTTTCAACAGTGACGCCGGCTGCAGAAGCCTTGCGGATGTAGTGCTGGATGATCTCTGACGGATCAAGATAGCCGTCAGCAGGGGTCGCCATCGCTCCCGTGACGACACTGGGGTCAAGGCCGTGGTCCGCGAGTGCGTCCGGTTCGAGGAAGGATGCCTCGATGCCGAAGTTCTCGAGCGTTGTTGTGAGTTCTCGGAGTTCCTCGACTTCATCGTCATTTCTTGTGAGGTCGAGTGTCCCAATTTTCTCGAAACTGAGGGTACCGTCCTGGATTAATGGTTCGTACTGTTTCCACGAACGTGTCCGGAGTACGTGGCTTAACCGATCCGGCGTCGATTGATGCCAGACGAAGAGCGCGACGGAGTCACTGGACGTTCCAGATCCGAGTGCGTCACGTTCGTACAGGACGACGGGACAGGAGAGATCGCGGAGATGATTAGCGAGACTGGCGCCGATGATGCCGCCTCCAATAATTACTACCGGGTCCATTACAAGCCCGGTTATCATCACTTAATAAAAAGTTTTTCACGAAATCGATACACATGTCCGGTTCCTGCGCGGCAATTCGTTTGTCGATACCAAACATCTATATTCGTAGCCGCGAAGAGGGATGTATGGGATCCAGCGAACCAGAACCCCGCTCGATCAAATCGGTTCGCACGTCGTTCGCGATAGTGGACGAACTCATCGACCGCCGGGGGGCTGGCGTCACTGAGTTATCGGATGCGCTCGGATGCTCGAAGACTACAGTGCACACGCACCTTTCGACACTGTCCCGTCTTGGGTACGTTTGTCGAGACGGCAGCAAGTACCGCGCCAGCCTCGGGTTTCTCACCACCGGGAATCGGATCCGGGAGGGTTTCGATCTTTATCGGCACGGTGCTTCGATTGCGAACTCGCTCGCAGAATCGACTGGTGAGGTTGTGCATCTTGCCGTTGAGGAGGATCAGGTGGTTCACTTCGTGCACGCGGCCCGCGGCGGCTCGGATGCAATCGAGTCCGCAACCCCAATCGGGAGGACGGCGCTGCTTCACGCAACTGCGGTTGGGAAAGCGATGTTGGCCGACATGCCGGAAGAGCGCCGCGAAGCCGTGTTCGCCCAAGAATTGGATTCGATGACGTCGCGGACAATTACAGACCGGAATTTGCTCCGCAAAGAACTCGACCGCATCCGTGAACAGGGATACGCCGTGAACGACCAAGAGCAAGTGCTGGGTGCGCGCTCGGTCGCGTGTGCCGTGAAGTACGTGTCGGGCGGTCTCATGGGCGCGATCGTCGTTAGCGGACATGCCTCCCGGTTCGACGATGCCCGCATTGAGGAGTTGGCGGCGAACGTCAGAGAGGCGGCGAACCAGATTGAGATCGATCAAGGATAACGGTGGCGTCGGTGAGAGAATGGCAGTTCCAACTATTTGTCGATGACAAACACCATTCTGCAAGTCCGTGATGGGTATTACAGTACTATGTATGTAATGACATTGAGCAAATGGCATCTTATTGATTGTTCAATTCATTGCCTCGTCCCCGAACTTCGCGTATCGACGGCACTGAAATTCTAACAGTATAATCGATTACGGTGGGGACTCACTAAACCGGTTTCACGGTCTGACAATTGAAGTCCTTCCCCGACATCCCAGGTATCGGACCCTCACGAAGGGCGCTTTCTCGACGTATAGGTTCCCTTCGCGTCAGCCGAACTACCTTCATGACAACATCGCGTTCGTCCCGATGTAAGGTATTAGCAAACACAGCTCGCCCGGCGATGAGGTTACTGTATTCACGATGAGCGGGATCGATGAACACAGCATTGAGGAAGGTGTTGAAGACGCTCACAACATCGCCACCACTAGGAAGATGGAAGAAGGAGGAGTCAGACTCATCGCTGAGGACGACAGTTCTGCGCCAGGGACTAGGAAGAGATGCACTTCAAGTATAACCGTGATGTAACCGACGGTTCCGATCAACGGGCAACACCGGTCGAGGTTAAAGAGTTGAAGATGTTATTCGGCGTTGCCACCCAGTCAGGCAGGGAAAGGGCAGAAACGGCTATAAAGGGTTCATATCCATTGGTGTGTCAGTACAGGGATACTCCTGTAAGGGAAAACGAAGCACTCGGAATAGTTCCGTATAGTGTAGATTATTTTAAATATATGCGATATATCACTCTACCACCGACTTCTGGTTTGTGAATCGTTTCAGAACTATTTACACCCCAATTTCGTTGTATCCTCTAATGCCTGACTTGGAGCACATTTCGGTGACTGACCTTCGGAATGCACTCGAGAAGGTAGATGATGTGCAAGCGACTCCAATTCGCGATTACTTACAAGCAGGGCGTCACGCAGACAGAATTAGCTGAATGGAACGGGCTCTCCCGAAAGACGGTGTACAACTGGCTCCAACGGTTCGAAGAGGACTCGATCCGCAAAGCAGCCAGCGACAAGCCTCGTTCCGGTCGCCCGCTGAACCTCGATCCTGAAGATAAAGCAGAAGTCTGCCAGTTACTGGGTAAGTCGCCCGTAAATGCTGGGTATGACGCTGAAGAGTGGAGTATCTTACTTGCGCAACAACTGCTGGATGATCAATTCGATGTCACCTATTCGCGCACAGGTGCATACCGACTACTTTCGATGGTTGAGTAACCTATTTTGGAACACATGGCAGCGTAGGACAAACGGATAGAAAATGACAGTGATGTTATCGGCACATATATAATAAGTTTAAATAGTGTTGGAGAGGTCTCGATACTCGCGCAGCTCGTCGAATTGAGAGTCACATCGAAACACCACTTGATGCTGGATGCCAGCCATATAGGAAACTGTCTGTCGAGTGTCTTGGGGGTGTGGCCTAGGGCGATTCACCAATCGTGTCACCGCGATAAAAAGAGACAGAGCAATTAACACGTATCAAAATAATACGGTAGTGATGAGTGTTGACAAAAGTACCAATTTGAATAGTAAAATCCGAGTTCCATCGTATATATTATTTCTGAACGGACAGACACGCCAGACCAACCACTTGGCTGTAATTCAACCCCATTTTCACCCGAACCTCTCTCAATAAAGGACATCATCTATCTATTGTCCTCTCCATACAAAATATGAATTATACTTTCGTCTTCTTATAGTTTCTGTGTCAATGGTTCTCCATCGCGCGTTTCGTACAGTACCAATAGGCCGACCCGAAGACGAGCAGACAGAGAGTAACGAGTATCGCGTCAATAACGGCGATAACGTACCCCTGTGATCCATGATTCAACAGGATCAACGGGAAGACCAGCAACAGCCCCATAACGATGACGACAGCCAGGAGTATCGGAATCTGGTCTCGCTGACTGCAGATCGCATCGAGTGCCGCGTCACGTAGTGTCATGGTCTCATATTATTAGACAGATGTGATGAACGTCCCGATCAGGCGATCAGACGGTTCAATCTTCGAGTTCGGGGCTGTCCCAATACTCGTGGTCCTCCTCGGACCGGAAACACGCAACACGGTGGGAGTCACCACGTCGTTCCAGTCCTGGTTGTTGGTTCTTACAGGCCTCTCTGGCCTTCGGACACCGAGTGTGGAACCGACACCCGCTGGGCGGGTTGATTGGGTCGGGAATGTCTATTTTTCGCATGGGCGGCTCCCCCGCTTCTTTCGCGATCAACGAGAGGTTCGGCGTTGCCCACCGGAGTACCTTGGTATAGGGATGTTCTGGGTTCTCGATGAGCTGTTTTGCCGGGGCGACTTCGACCAGGTTCCCCAGATACATCACACCGACGCGACCATCACCGTGTTCAGCGAAGTACCGCGCGTTCGAGAGGTCGTGTGAGACGAAGACGAATGAGGTGTCAAAGTCATCCTGGAGATCAAGCATCAGGTCCATCATCTCGACGCGCAAAGAGACGTCAAGCGCGCTGATCGCCTCGTCAGCCAGGATGACGTCAGGGTTCATGAGCAGCGCACGTGCGAGCGCGACACGCTGTTTTTCGCCTCCGCTGAGTTGGTGCGGGTAGCGGCCAGCGAAGTCCTGGGCAGGCGTCATTCCGACTCGCTCCAAAAGTGAATGAATCCGCTCCCGTCGCTCACTGCCATCCACACTTGGATGCGTCAGTGTGATTGGCTCGGAAAGAATCTCGACGATGCGTCGGTTCGGATTGAGGGAACTACCGGGGTCCTGGTGGATGATCTGTAGTGACGATCGGATGTCAGAAAACGACAGATCGGTGTTCCCGGCTTTCGTCTCCCAGATGTCCCGACCGCGGTACTTCACGGATCCACTAGTCGGCCGCTGGAGTCCGATGGTCGTCTTCCCGAGCGTAGTCTTCCCACAGCCGCTCTCCCCGACGAGCGCGAGCACGTCGTTCTCCTGGATGTCGAGTGAGACACCATCAACTGCTTTGACGACGTCCGGCTCCTCGAAGAACTCGAGCAGTCCCTGTTCTTTCTCGAAGTAAACTTCGACGTTGTCCAGAGAGATCAACGGATCGGTGCCACCGTCGACTTTGCTGGCGGCTCCTGTAGTCGCGTCCGGACGGCTCATTGCTGACCTCCCTCATCCTCATAGAAGCCCACGTTGTCGGTACTACCATCCGTCTGTATCGTTTTAGCCTCCGTTAAGTTAAGCTTGATCTCGTCTTTGGCTCGTTCCCAGTGGTGACAGGCGACGGAGTGGTCGTCCTCAACCACCTCGAACTGCGGATCGGAGACGGTACACTCTTCAGTCGCGAGCGGGCACCGATCGGCGTACGAACAGCCGTCCGGGACGTTCACGGGTGCGGGACTCTTTCCTGGAATTGGTTTCATTTCTTCGAGTGGGGCGTCGATGTTCGGTGTCGAGTTGAGCAATGCACGTGTGTACGGATGGCCGGCGTCGTCGATGATCTGGTTTCGCGGCCCGGCCTCGACGAGTTCGAAGGCGTACATCACGGCCATCCGGTCGGCCAGCGACGCGACCAGCGGCAGGTCGTGTGTGATGAACACCATCGTCACGTCGTACTTTTCCTTGAGATCCTCGAGCAACGTCAGGATCGACCGCTGCATCAGTAGGTCCAGCGCAGCCGTCGGCTCGTCCATGACGAGTACTTCCGGCTCCAGGAGGAGACTCAAGGCGATGAGCGCACGTTGTTGCATTCCACCACTGAGTTCGTGGGGATACGAATCGAGCACTCGCTCCGGGTCGAGGTAGAGGTCCGAAAGGAGCTCGCGCGCGAAGACCATCCCCTCGGCGATCTCGTGATCGTGTGCTTTGAGTGTGTCCTTGAACTGACTCCCAACTTTCATCGTCGGGTTGAACGAACTCATCGCGCCCTGGAACACCATCGAGACGTCGGCCCACCGGTACGATCTGAGATCATCGTCACTCAGGGTTAACACGTCGACGGTTGTGTCCTCGTCGGGGTGATAAAGGATCTCACCGGAGAGTGTGCCGGGTGCAGGGATGGCGTCGAGCATCGCGGACGCGAGCATCGACTTGCCGCTGCCACTCTCGCCGACCACACCGACGATTTCGTTACGTTCGACGGCGAAGGTGACATCGTCGAGGACGTACGTCTCGCCGCCGTCGTAGGTGACACTCGCGTTTTTGATCTCCAGTATCGGGTCTTCGACTTCGTCCGGTTCGGTAAGTTGCTTGCTTTCAATAGCCATTCAGAGCACCTCCGTCATGCCTGTGTTGTCGTCCTCCGCGGTCGATTCGGATTCCCCTGCCATTCGGGTCCGGACGCGAGGGTTGAACACGCGGTCCATCCCCTGACCCAACAGGATTAACGCGAGTGACAGTCCCATGATGGCAATCATCGGGAAGATGAGCCAGTGGGCTGCCTGCCATGTGAACAGCGCGCCACCGTTGTAGGCGTAGTTTAGCGTGACGCCCCAGTTTTGCGTCGAGAAGGGCAACACACCCAGGAAGAACAACCCGATGGATGCGAACACGACGTACCGGGCTGCGAAGACGAAGTTCACCGTCACGTACGGCATCAAGTTCGGGATGACGTCTTTGAGCAGGATCCGTGGCGTACTGACACCCATAGTTCGGGACGCCTCGACGTAGTTGTCCTCACGGATAGTCAAGACCTGTGACCGGAGTGACCGTCCCAGGCCAGCCCAGTAGTTGACATTGATGAGAATCCCGAGGATGATCGGGTTCTTCGGGTTGAACGTCACTGCGAGAATGACGACCAGCGGGAGGCCTGGGATAGCCATCACGACGTCTGAGAACGACATAAGCACCTGATCGATCGTCCCCCCTTTGTACCCTGCGAGCGTTCCGACGGCGACGGCAATCACCGTCGCCCAGAGACCTCCAGCAGCGACCATCAGGAGGATGTCTGGTGTAGAGTGAATGATCAGCGACAGCAAGTCTACCCCGGACATCGTCGTTCCGAGGGGGTGATCCCAGCTCTGGAACGCCCCCACCAGCCGCGGTGCCTGGTTGGTCGAGGGGGTGCGATAGAGGTCGAAGATTGCGACGATCGCCATCCCGACGTAGACACCCATAATAAGGAGTCCGAGCCGCGTTCGGCTGTCCGCCCAAGCGACCATCGCCGGTTTGCGGATTCGTTCCTCGAAGTACTCCGCGACCCTGTCTCGAAGCGTCACGTCCGGCGATTCCGTGCTGTCCGATCGCCAGCTGATGTTCTCCTGTTGTTCGGCCTTAGTAGGCATCGGAGTCACCCCGACTGATGCGCGGATCGATCTTACTGTAGGTCAGGTCAGCGATGTAGACACCAATAACGAGTGCAACGGTGATGACGAGGAAGGTCCCCATCATCAGGGGATAGTCGTTCGACTTGAGCGCTGACCACAGATACCATCCGAGACCGGGATAGGAGAAAATCCGTTCGAGGATGATCGTCCCGCCGAGTCGGAAGCCCAGCAACAGCAGAAACCCAGTGTACATCGGGAGAATCGCGTTTCGAGCAACGTACCACGTGGCGATGCGTCTGTCGGACAGCCCACGAAGCCTGGCGACCTCTACGTAATCGTTCCCCAACACTTGTATGCTGTTGCCGCGCATTGCGAGTGCCTGTCCCCCGATGCCGCCGATTGTGTATGAGAAGATCGGCAGCGCGGCGTGTTTGAGTGCACTCACGAAAAACGCCAGTGTCAGTCCTGTCTCGACGTCGGTTCCGACCGTCCCAGCCGTCGGAAGCCACTGAAGCTGATAGGCGATGATGAACAGGGATAGGACAGCGACGACGTAGAATGGGACCGACATGAGGCTGATCGAGAGTCCCGAGACCAACTGGTCGAATCTGGATCCTTCCCAGTAGGCCTGGATCGCACCAAGGAAGATCCCGAAGACGAAGATGAGGACTGTTGAAACGAGGACAACGAAGATGGTCCACGGAACGGCCTCGGCGATGATCTGTGAAACAGGTTCACCGAGCTTGATAGATTGCCCGAAGTCACCCTGCATGGCAGAGAGCATGTAGTGTAAGTACTGTTCCCATATCGGCGCGTCCGGTTGGATGTTCTGTAAGTTGGCGATGCGTGCATCGACTTCCGAGGCGGGCACACCGCTCTTCAGCAATCTCGCTCGGAGCAGTGTGAACGGGCCGCCTGGGAGGAGTCGAATCAGGCCGAATGTCAGGCTCGCGACCAGGAAGATGGTCGCGAACATTCTGGTGGTTCGGCGTATGTAATAGTTGTCCATAATCTTACTGTTTAATCATGCTATATCGTTGTCTCGGAGTGGGGGATTGGCTGCCTGTTTGCCGACCGTTTGCTCTAGTTACCCTGCGCACTTAGCTTGCCAACGCGCGACAGCCACTGCGTGGCCCACTTAACACCCAATGCGTCGTCGCCTTTCGAAGGGGTGTCGAAGTTCTTGCTGCTAATCCACGTCTGTTCTTGCTTCTCGGTGACACCGAGGAAGGGAAGCGTCTGGTTGTGGTGCCAGGCGACACGGCGAACGACATTCGTCACTTCTTTCTCGGAGGTCATCGCCGCGACCTTCTTAATCTCCTCGAGCGGGCTGATTGTCATCTCGTCACCGTCCATCCCGGGGATGGTCTTCTCGCCGGTCGGGAACTGGTGGCCGCCGTTGATATCGGGACACTTCATCTCCCAGCGCAGCGGGAAGAACGGGAACGACGACCGTGCGCCACCAGGGAGCCAGTAGAATGCACCCAGTGCGAAGTTGTTGTTGATGTATCCATCGAAGTAATCACCCATCGGCTTCGAAGATATTTCGAGCTCAAACCCGAAGGAGTTGAGCTGATCGACGACCGTGTTGGTCGCGGTCGTCCAGTCGGTCCAGCCTGCTGGCGTGACATACTGGGCACTGATCTTGTTACCGTTGCTGTCTTTCCACATGCCGCCGCTCTTGGTGTAGCCAGCGTCACGGAGCAGGGAGGCGGCCTTATCGGTCTGGGAGGCTGACTCGCCGTAGGTCTCGAATTTACCTATGTCGTCGCCGAGCCAAGATTCTTGATCGTCGACTGCAATTGCGGTGGCGACCTTGGGTGTGGATTTTGTGCGCGGCCCAGCGTTTCCGGCGACTGCCTTTCGGTTGATAACGTGTGCGATCGCTTTGCGAACGGCGACCTTGCCGAAGTGATTGTGGTTGTGATTGAAGACGATACCGTAGCCCCACTTCGCAGGCGTATTTATCTCTTGGACGTGGCCAGGCATGCTCTGAGCGATATTCGGCGGCGCGAACATACTATAGACGCCATCGAGTTTGCCACCCATCAGTCCCTGCTGGAGTGCCGTGTTATCTCCACGGTTCAGGAGCTGGACCCGGGCGAAATTCACCTTGTCCGCGTTGTAGTACTCCTTGTTCCGCGTGAGTTCCCAGGATTGCTTGTCCTTGGATTCGAAGCTGAACGAACCGTTGCTGACGACATCCTTTTCGTACTTGAACTGTTGGAGAGCGGAGGCATCCTTGTCGAGGAACTGTTTGAACGTCGGATGGTGCGCGTAAATCCGATCACCCTGTGATCCGATCGCGTGTTTGAGCAAACGCGGGTTCGTCTTCTCTTTGAGATTTAACACAACGGTCTTTTCGTCCTTGCCCTGCTCGACGCTCTCAACGAAGTCCCAGATTGCGGCGTCCGTCTTCTTCTGCAACCGGAACTGCGTCATCAGATCCTGGGCCGTGACTGGATCACCGTTGTCCCAATTGAATTCCTCTCGGATAGTGAGCGTGAATGTCTTGCCGTCCACAGACCAGTCTTCCAACCCGGCCATCTCGAACTCCTGGGTATTGAAGTTGTAAGAGACGAACCGCTCGAAGACGTGTGCTCCCGCGATGGCGTCATAGTTCTGTGTCGCATCCGGATTGAGGTGCAAGTTCGCCGGAACACCGTTGTTGGTCGCGGCAACAAACTTGGTGTCGTAGACCGTCCCACCTGTGGTCGCGTTGCCGTTGCCGTTTCCATTGCCACCACCGGTACCGGTGCCACCACTGGTGCCGTTGCCATCATCTCCGCCGCTACAGCCAGCGAGCAAAGCCATACCGGAAACGCCTGTTGCTCGCATGAACTGTCGACGACTGACTAGGCTACAATAGCCGCTACTGTCGCTTGCCATGGGTCGTACAAACGGTTTTTCTCATATGTAATAAATCATTCGGTGAATTAATCGAGCATACACGTCAGAACGCACGGTACCGTCGTGACCGTCTCGACAGAAGACACCACGTGGACCGTTCACCAGTCGAACACCACCGATTCCCTCCCACAGGGGACACGTACCGAACACGTCGGCGTCGAGGGGACAGGGACGGTCACAGTCCACGTCGAATGGCCCACTGGGACCGAAGTACCGTTTGAAAATTTGAGGACGAATCGGCGGAGTAAACGACCACGGGTCAGGTGACCCGTGGCTTTTCTTGTTCCCTCATTCTACGTCTTAGACGTACGAAGACTGGTATCAGTGTCGTCTACCGGGGTCGACAGCTGGCGAGAGCCGGACCAGACTGACACACCCATGAATTTTATATACTGGTATGAACGAGAGATGAGACATGGCGAACGCAGACGAGCGTCTCCCCTACAGGGATGAGACGCTTCAAATCAATCAGCGAGTAGACGACCTTCTCGACCGAATGACCCTCAAAGAGAAAGTTGGCCAACTCGTCGGCACGTGGGCCGGCGAACTCGACCAGACAAAAGACCTCAACGACGTCGAAACCGAGATCACAGAGCACGGTGTCGGCGCTGTGGCAACGTTTGGCTGGGCAGGAGCACGCGATCATCGTCTCGACAGCGTCGTCGAAACGGTGAACCACCTCCAGGAAATCGCCCAATCGGAGACGAGACTCAATATCCCACTCTTGTTCAACGTCGACGCCGTCCACGGGCACGCCTACGTCGCCGAAGGAACCGCGTTCCCGAACGGCCTCGGGATGGGTGCGACCTGGGACGAATCGCTCGTCGAGTCCGGCGCTAAAGTGACGGCAACTGAGGTGCGTGCAAGCGGCGCTCACCAGAACTACTCGCCGACGTGCGACGTCGCCCGGGATCCGCGCTGGGGCAGAACGTTCGAGACCTTCGGTGAGAGTCCCTTCCTCTGTGGCAAGCTTGCCGCAGCGAAAGTCCGAGGGTACCAAGGCGATGGCATCGAGGACCCATCGTCAGTAATCGCCACGGCTAAACACTTCCCGGCGTACAGCGAACCGGTCCGTGGCGAGGACGCCTCACCAGTCGAAACGTCCGACTACATGCTTCGAAACGTCTTCCTCCCATCGTTCGTCGACGCACTCAAGGAGGGTGTCGAATCGGTGATGCCCTGTTACAACGTGATCAATGGAGAGCCTGCCCACGGGTCGCGACGGTTCCTCCATGAGACCCTCCGTGGCGCCCTGGATTTCGATGGAACGATCGTCTCCGACTGGAACGGCGTCCAGATGCTCCACGCCAACCACCGGGTCGCAGCCAATCACCGCGACTCGGTACAGCTGACGCGGGAAGCCGGCTTGGACATCGCCTCCATCGATTCCGTCGAACATGCCCAACACCTCCAGTCGCTCGTGGAAAAGGGAGAACTCGCAGAATCCATCGTCGAGGAGAGTGTCCGACGAGTTCTCACGCAGAAATTCAGACTCGGTCTCTTCGAAGATCCGTACGTCGACATCTCGAGCGCGACTGACGTCGTCGGCGTCGACGAACACAGAGCGCAGGCGCTTGAAGCCGCCCGCGAGTCGATGACGCTGCTCTCGAACGACGGCAGCCTCCCGCTAGACACCGACGCTGACATCCTGGTCACGGGCCCGAACGCGGACGACCCGATCCACCAGCTCGGTGGATGGAGCGTACCAGATCCGGAAGGAACGGATATCGTCACGATACGGGAGGGGATCGAGTCACTGGCGTCGGGAACGGTCAGCTACGAGCGTGGGTCTGGAATCGCCGAAACCGACGACGTCGAGGCAGCCGCTCAAGCGGCAGAAAACGCCGACGTTGCCGTCGTGGCAGTCGGCGAGAACTGGTATCTCCACGAGTTCGGACCGAATGCACTCAGCGGCATGGACAACGACGAGTTCCCCAACAGGTCCCAGCTCCAGTTGCCAGCTGCACAGCGTGAGCTGCTGGAGGCGATCCACGAGACGGGCACGCCGATTGTCGGCGTCCTCATTACCGGACGACCGCTCGCCGTGAACTGGCTGGCCGAACACGCCGCTGGCCTTTTGATGGCCTACTACCCCGGGACGATGGGCGGACAGGCAGTCGCCGAGACCCTATTCGGCGAGAACGAGCCGAGCGGTCGTCTGCCGATCTCGATTCCGCGGTCGGAAGGCCGCCTCCCAACCCGTTTCAACTACCTTCGGCACCCGACACCGATCGGCTCTGACCAACATCCGGATTCGTATGATCCATTGTTCGCGTTCGGACACGGCGAGAGTTACGCCGATTTCGAGTACGGCGATATTGAGTTGAGCAAGACGACGATCAGGCCCCACGGATCGACAACAGTCTCCGTTCCGATCGAGAACACGAGTGAACGACAGGGAACGGCAGTGGTGCAAGCGTACGTCAGCGACGACGTCAGTTCGAGAGTGACGCCCGTCAAGGAACTCCGTGGATCCGATCGCGTGACCCTCGAAGGCGGTGAGTCGGGGACAGCAGTAATCCGAATCGAGGCAGACTCCCTGGGCCTCGTTCAGGAGGACGGCAGTCGGTCCGCCGAACCAGGCAGCTATACCCTCGAAATCGCGGATCAACGGGCCACGTTGACCGTCGAGACGAGCTACAACTGAGTCAGATCAATCGTCGCAGACCCGTTTTCTTCGATCTCGTAGGAGAAATTGATTGTCTCGATCGTGATTCGGTGGGCTTCGATGTCCTCGTAAATCGCACCCCACGAGCCGACCGACAGGACTTCGTTTCCGGTATCGAGGAAGATACTCGAGTAGCTCGCGAGGTCTTCTAACGAGAGTCCAGTGTCTTTACTGGTGTATCGAGTTGGGAAGAACGCTTCGGCAAGTCGGCCTCGCTTGATGCAGTCTTTTCGCGATCGGATGTAGTTACCTCGAACGGCGATACGGATCTCCGCGCCGTCGTCGAATAGCGGGACAACGTCACGCATAAACTCCTCGAGAGAGTCGTATTCCGTCCAGTGTGAGCCCGACTCGAACAGTGGCTCCCACATGTGCCACTGACAGCTGACGAAATACCAGTGTGTAATGAACGAGAGAATGTAGTCGTTAATCAGGATGCCATAATCCTCATCGGCACGCGTGTTCGGAGTGAAGAACGTCTGGTTCCGGTCGATAATCGCGAGGAACGGTCCGGGAATCGTGCCAATCCGGATATTGAGATTCGAGTTTGCCAGTCCGAGCGACGCAGCCTTCTCGCGGAGGTTCGGTTCGTCGTAGAGATGGATACGGACGAATACGCCCCGGTCAGCAGCGGCTTCGAGTTCGGGAAGCAGTAATTCCAACTGGTCGTACGTCACCGTCAGTTCGGCAGTTACATCTGCCTCTTCGAGCCGGGTTCGAACGTGCTCGTACACCGTCTCTGGTCGCTTCACGACGCCGACCCTGTGGTGGTCGATCTCGGGTTCCTCCCAGCGTTCTTCGAGTTCTTCAGCCGCTTGTGTCAACAACGAACCGCGTGAACGCAATTCGTCGAGGATTTCATCTGGTTCGTTGGGCTCGGCGTGGAGGCGGTCTCCCTCTATTGTTTCAACGAATTCCTGTTCTTCGAGCGAACGGAGCGTCTCGTACACCTGTGAGGTCGGTATCGAAGACTTGCTTGAGATATCGACGGCAGGTAATTGACCGTGTTTGATGAGCGTCAAATACGCCTCTGCTTCGTATTTCGTGAGATCTGCGTTTTCTAGTGCCCGTCGGAGCTCATCGGAGTTCATACACCGTAATTTAGCTGTTTTGGGGAAAGTCTGTCGGTAATTATCATACTAAATATATATTAGATAATTTATAAAAAGGACCTATATCTATCTTTTGAGCATTATAGATGAGGCGCCTCAAACGGCCGAGTACAGTGGTTTTGAGGAGTATCCTAGCATCCAGTAAATAGAAACATACAAAAATTGACTTTTTAGCGAATCCCAGAACCCGCCCAAGCATATTTTTCATTATACTTCATCCAAGGAGACGGCCTCAACAGAAGTGGATTCGTTTGGTGTCCATTACAGACATAGCGTCGTAATGGAAGGGTGGCCACGTATGCGAAAGATACGCCTGCCGATAGGAGCAAATAGGCTTGGTGGCGTGCGTTCAGCCGTGTATTCGCTCAATCAGGGCGCCCGGTTGACGTCCGCAGCAAGGCCCCACATCAATAGATTGTGGGTGTGGAAGAGCGCCCCTGTGAGATGGGGTGGTTCAGGTGATAGAGGGTGCGCGAAGGACTGTGAGATGGGAGGTGGCAACCGTCGATAGACGTGATTTTTTCTTCCACATTCGCTAGTTGTCCACTCTCTCGATAACTGCATCGGCAAAAGCTGCGCCTCACACGGTAAAGACCGCGAAATGAGACGAAGACTGTCTTGGATGCTGTGATGGGGCGTGAATATGTTGAATCACCTACCTACTTTCCGCTGTGACCGTCGCTCAGACCCATCTCAGAAGACAGCTGTCGCTGTTCGTCAGCC
>NZ_JBPEHH010000061.1:0-25440 GCF_054177595.1 Haladaptatus ordinarius
AGCTTCGGGACGTAGCTACACAACGCGGCTTTCGCCTGATACGGGAGGTCGTAGGGCGTCACAACGTCGCTGACGCCACCCATCGTATCGGCCCTCGAATCAAACGCTTCGTCCAACGCTTCGCGGTAGGTGGAGAGAAGACGACGAAGACGCACGGCTTTGCCCTGTGTCGGTGGGGCGAAAGTAGCTTGGAGTGTCTTCGTCACCGTCTCTACCATACCACACGATACACACTATGAACACTTATGTGTTCCGATGGTGTAGAAGGTGTATGGAGCGTAGAAACGTCACAATCCGAGAAGAACAGGACGAATGGATACGAGAGAACCACATCAATCTCTCAAGTCTCGTTCGTGAATGTATCGACAACCGAATGGAATCCGGCTTAGCTGATTAACGGCGGTACGTCAATTGAGCTTACGCGATTCACGCCCGCCGTAAACGGCGGGATTCTCTCGCTGTTTAAAGATAGTTTCCGCGTCAGCCACCGACCCCAGGACGACGAGGCGTAATCGCCGAGTCGTCCGCCGCGAACCCGTCACCACCGACCGATTTTCCACCACGGAACGACCACCACCGATTTATCGCCCCGTGAAGAGATACCCTCCATGCACGAGCGAGCGCGAGAGTTCAGCGAACGCGCCGACGAGGAGTATGGGTTCGAAGTCGATGTTCACGAGTTTCCCGAAGGAACGAAAACCGCCGAGGACGCCGCCGAAGCCATCGGCTGTGACGTCGCCCAGATAGCGAGCAGTCTCGTTTTCCGCACGGGAGACGACCTCGTTGTCGTCGTCACCAGCGGTGCGAACCGGGTGAGCGAGGCGAAACTGGCCGACATCGTAGACGTGCCGGAATCCGACGTGCAGATGGCCGACGCCGGCGATATTCGGGAGACCGTCGGCTGGTCTATCGGCGGCGTCCCGCCGTTCTGTCACGACACCGACCTCCCGCTGTACATGGACGAGACGCTCACGCAGTTCGAGACGGTGTGGGCCGCTGCCGGAACGCCGGAAGCCGTCTTTCCAATCGCACCCGAAACCCTGCGGGAACTCGCGGGAGCCACCGTCGCCGACGTCGTCTCGCGCCGATGACGGGAACGTACACCCTGCTGGTCGAACTCGCGGAACCTGCGGACGTCGTGTTCGGCGCGAGAGGAACGCGCACACTCGACGCCGGGTGGTTCGCCTACACCGGGAGCGCATTCGGGCCGGGAGGTTTCTCGCGCATCGACCGGCACGAGCGCGTCGCCGCGGGCGACCACGACGTTCGCCACTGGCACGTCGACTACCTGCTCGGGCATCCCGACACGAGACTCGCCGACGACGTGCGAACGCCGAACGAGGAGGTCGAGTGCGAGGTGGTTCGACGAATCGACGCCGAACCGGTGACCGGTATCGGGGCATCCGACTGCGATTGTGATACGCACCTTCACTTCTCACCCGATGAGGAGGCGCTCGAAGGTGCGGTTCGACGGGCCCACGACCGCGTCGGGTGACGATTCCCGCCGGGTGGGACGCGGGCGCTACTTTTAATCCCGTTCTCTCTGATTTCCAAACGATGGGTAACCGTGAACTCCTAGACCTCTTTGCGCCGTCACGCGTTGCCGTCGTCGGAGCGACCGAAACAGACGGCTCCATCGGTCACGCTATCATGGCGAACATGATAGACGACTTCGACGGCGAGACGGTGCCCGTAAACCCGAACTACGACGAAGTGTTCGGCGTCGAATGCTACCCTGACCTCGCTTCCGCCCCGGATATCGACCTCGCGGTGGTCGTCGTTCCGGCCCACATCGCCATCGACGTGGTGCGAAGCGCGGGCGAGGCAGGCGTGCAGAACGTCGTCGTCATCACAGCCGGGTTCGGCGAAACGGGACGCGAAGGGGCGAAACGGGAGAAAGAGTTGCAGAGTGTCGCAGACGAGTACGACCTCAATCTCGTCGGGCCGAACAGCCTCGGCGTGTTGAGCACCCCGACCGGAATGAACGCGACGTTCGGCCCGGACAATGCACTGCCGGGGTCGATGTCGTTCATGAGCCAGTCGGGAGCGTTCATCACCGCAGTGCTCGACTGGGCGAACGACCAGGGACTCGGCTTCAAGGACGTGGTCTCGCTCGGGAACAAGGCCGTACTGGACGAGACGGATTTCGTCCGAGCGTGGGGCGAAGACCCCGAGACCGACGTCATCCTCGCGTACCTCGAAGGCGTTGAGGACGGCGAGACGTTCATCTCGGCGGCCCGCGACGTGACCGACGAGACGCCGATAGTGATGGTGAAGTCCGGGCGAACCGAGGCGGGCGCGCAGGCCGTCTCCTCGCACACCGGCACGCTTGCGGGGAGCGACCGCGCGTACGAGGCCGGGCTCGAACAGGCCGGCGTCTTGCGCGTCGACAACGTGCAGGAACTGTTCGACTTCGCCCAGATTCTCTCCGGACAGCCGCTCCCCGAGCGAAACGACGTGGCAATCGTCACGAACGCTGGCGGGCCGGGCGTGATGTCCACCGACGCGGTGGGCGATTCGAACCTCTCGCTGGCGTCGTTCTCCGAAGAGACCCTGGACGCGCTCTCCGAGGCGATGCCCGACGAGGCGAACATCTACAACCCGATCGACGCCATCGGTGACGCCGACCTGGACCGCTTCCGGGAGGCCATCGACATCGCCATGGGCGACGAGAACGTCGGGGCGACAGTCGTGCTCTCCGCACCGACTGCGGTCATCGACTACCGCGAGCTCGCGGAAACCATCGTCGAACTGCAGGAGAAACACGAGAAACCGGTCGTAACCGCCCTGATGGGCGGGGGCCGCACCGAGGGTGCGAAGGAGGTGCTCGGCGAGAGGGGCATCCCGAACTACTTCGACCCGGCGCGTGCGGTGCGGAGCCTCGACGCGCTCGTCACGTACCGCGACATCAGCCAGCGCGCGTACGAGGAACCGACGACGTTCGACGTGGACAGAGACCGCGCGGACAAGATTCTCGCGCGCGCGAAAGAGCGCGGCGACAACCGCCTCGGTGTGGAAGCGATGGGGCTCCTCGACGCCTACGGCATCCCGACGCCCGAGGGGAGCATCGTCGAGACGCCGGAAGACGCGGTGGCCGCCGCACAGGACGTCGACGGGGAGGTGGTGATGAAAATCGTCAGTCCCGACATCCTGCACAAGTCGGACATCGGCGGGGTGCGAGTCGGCGTTCCGAACGAAGACGTGTACGACGCCTTCGAAGACCTCGTCACTCGCGCTCGAAACTACCAGCCAGACGCGACGATTCTCGGCGTGCAGGTACAAGAGATGGTCGACCTCGATTCGGGGACCGAGACCATCATCGGGATGAACAGGGACCCGCAGTTCGGCCCGCTCTTGCTGTTCGGCCTCGGTGGAATCTTCGTGGAAGTCCTCGAAGACACCACGTTCCGGGTCGCACCCCTGAGCGAACGAGAGGCCAGCGAGATGGTGGGTGAAATCGAGGCCGCCCCCTTGCTCCGAGGTGCGAGAGGCCGCGACCCGGCGGACGTCGAAGCCGTCGTCGAGAGCCTCCAACGCCTGTCACAGCTCGTCACCGACTTCCCCGCCATCCTCGAACTGGACGTGAACCCCCTCGTTGCCACGCCCGACGGCGTGCAAGCTATCGACATTCGACTGACCGTGGACACCAACGAACTATGAAAACGATACTCGTCACCGCAACCGAAGAAAGCATCGGGAAGACCGCCGTCGCCCTCGCTCTGGCGCGACTCGCACAGGAGCGAGGACTGTCGGTGGGCTACATGAAACCGAAAGGCACCCGCCTCCAGAGCAACGTGGGCAAGACGCTGGACGAAGACCCCATGCTCGCCCGCGAACTGCTCGGACTGGACGCGGAGATGCACGAACTCGAACCCATCGTCTACTCGCCGACGTTCATCGAGCAGGCCATCCGTGGCCGCGAGAACACCGACGAACTCCGCGACCAGATTCGAACGAGTTTCGAGTCGCTCTCCGAGGACACCGACTTGATGATTGTCGAAGGCGGCGGCGACCTTACGACGGGTGGCATCGTCGACCTCACCGACCCTGAAATCGCCGACCTGCTCGATGCCGAGGTGCTTATCATCTCGCGCTACGGGAAGGGAAGCGACGTGGACGAACTGCTCGCCGCCGTCCACGATGTCGGCGAGCGACTCTCCGGGGTCCTGTTCAACGCCGTGGCGAACTCCGACTTCGACCCGCTCGAAACCGAGGTCGTCCCGTTCCTCGAAGCGCGTGGCATCCCCGTCTTCGGCGTCGTCCCGCGTCAACAGGACCTCGCTGGCGTGACGGTGGGCGACCTGGCGGGAGAACTCAACGCCGACATGCTCACGGACGCCGACACCGACGCCTTCGTCGAGCGCTTCCTCGTCGGCGCGATGAGCGGGGACAAGGCACTACGCCACCTCCGCCGGACGAAAGACGCCGCACTCATCACCGGTGGTGACCGCCCCGACCTGCACACCGTCGCGCTGGAAGCGCCGGGCGTGAAATGTCTCATCCTGACCGGTGGGTTCCGCCCGCCGGGAGCAGTCATCGGCAAGGCCGAGGAGAAGGGCGTCCCCATCCTGCTCGTACAGTCGGACACCCTGACGACCATCGAACGCGCAGAAGACGTGGTCCACAGCGGTCGCACCCGCGACGAGGAGACGGTCGAGCGAATGCAAGGACTCCTCTACGACCACGCGGACGTGGACGCGCTGGTGGGCGAATCGGAACTGGAAGAAGAGTAAAGACGTTGCCGACGGCGGCACCGTCGCGCTCGCGCTCGCGCCGAACGCACTTTTCAATTCGACGCTGGAAAACGGGGAGGGAGACGACAATATCGAAATCGGTCGGTTCGGATTGACGGGTAAAAACGGACGAGTCGGTTCAGCTAATCCGCACACTGCGTTCCCGAGTACCCGGAAGACTCCGACTTCGATTCGCACTCCGAGAGGGTATCGAAGGGACTCGGTGACCGCAGAACCGCGATGAGACTCCACATGACTCCCGTGAGAAGCGATCCGGTTGCCGAGAGACTCATGTCGAGCGACAGGAACGCGGTTCCGTAGATGATACCAATCGTCGCGGAGGGAAGCGAGGTTCCGAGTGGGATGTGTGCCATCGAATCACGCAGAGTCGGGACGAGAACGAGGAGCGAAAAGACGCTCCCGGCGAGGAACACGATATCTTGCCACATCAGTCTCGTACCTCTGTTCGTGTCGTTTGTTGGAAGGACTTCTTTCTCATCGAATCGGGGTAGGCGAGAGGAGTTGATAAGTCTTACTCAATGCCGAGTAAATATTTCTGAGACACTGTGACATGGTAGCCGACGACTCACGCTTCGAGCTACCTCGTCCCACGTGAACGGGTCACGGGCGTGGGACGAAACCGGTGCTACCGTTCGTCACGTTTCGACGATTCCGGCACCGTAATCATCCCCTTCACCGTCCTCTCCGTCCTCGCCTGCTCGAACGCCTCGCCGATGTCGTCTACACTCCGTTCGAAGTCCACGATTCCCTCGACGTCGACGACGCCATCCGCCAGTAGGTCGACGGCGGCGGGGTAGGTGTTACGGTAGCGAAACGACCCGTGGACGTCGAGTTCGTCGTCGATGATGTCTCCGGTTTCCAGCGGAATCTCTCCGTCCTGTGCGAGGCCGACCAGCACGATGGTCCCACCCCGTCGCACCGCGTCTACGGTCGAGCGAATGGCCGGTTCGGCTCCCGACGCTTCGACGACCACGTCAACACCGTCCCCGCCCGTCAGTCCCGCGATTGCCTCGGATAAGTCGCGTTCTCGTACGTCGATTGCGGCGTCGGCACCCCGAGACTCGGCGAGCTGGAGCTTTTCGGGCACCACGTCGGAGACGAACACCGTCGTCGCGCCAGCGGCGCGGACCGCCTCCATCGCCAGCAGGCCGATGGGTCCACATCCCGTCACGAGCACCGAGTCACCGACGCCGACGTTCCCCCGGTGAGCGGCGTGGATGCCGACGCTCAGCGGTTCACAGAGCGCACCCTCGCGGAGCGACACCGACTCCGGCATTCGGTACGCGAAGTCGGCGGGCCACGCGACGTATTCGGCGAAGGCCCCGTCGTCCGGCGGGGTCGCCATGAACGTCACGTCCGGACAAAGGTTGTACTCGCCGCGCTTGCAGTGGGCACAGCGCCGACAGGGAACGCCCGGTTCGAGCGCTACGCGGTCGCCGGGACCGATGTCGGTCACCCCCCTACCGACGTCGACCACCTCGCCCGCGCTCTCGTGGCCGAGGACGAGGGGAGATTCGACCACGTACTCGCCGATTCGTCCATGCTCGTAGTAGTGAACGTCCGACCCACAGATGCCCACCTCGCGGACTGCGACGAGCACTTCGTCCGCGCCGGGCGTCGGTCGGTCGCGGTCTTCGATCCGCAATCGTCCGGGTTCGTCGAGGACTGCGACTTTCATACGACGTGTGTTCTGCGTGGGCCGACGTGAACGTTGAGGCTCCACGAACCGAGTACCGCTCCGTGACGACGCTGCCGACTAGCGTGCGGGCAGGACGTCTCGACGGTCGAAATCCGTGACCTGGCGCTCCGTCGGGAACGCAGTACTCACCGTCTCGAAGACGGTTTCCGGGTCGCGCGTCTTTCGCCAGTGCCACCTCGTCCGGGCGAGCAACGAGAGTTTTCGGACCGTGCCGAGTGACGGGCGTCGAGAGAGCACGTCGTACCCCTGTGCTCGAATCACGCGATGGTAGTCGGCGTAGAGGACGGCGGCGAGGAGGACGGGAAACTGGCAGTCGGCGGGGAGATACTGGATGCCGGCGACGCCCTGCCAGTAGAGCGACTCCGCCCGTCGGAGTTCGTCGCGCATGACCGCGGCGAACTCGTCGGAGAACGCCAACCGTCGAACCTGCTCGTCGGTGACGCTATGGCGGTCGAGCGTGGTCTGGGGAAGGTAGATGCGGTCGCGCTCTTCGACGTCCTCTCTGACGTCTCGCAGGAAGTTGGTCAACTGGAACGCCTCGCCCAGCGCCGTCGCGTGTGGGCGAGCGCGCTCGGGGTCGTCCGCGCCCGTGACCGCGAGCATCATGCGCCCGACGGCGGCCGCCGACCCGTTCATGTAGGCCTCCAACTCGGCGTAGTTCTCGTAGCGTGCCTTCTCGATGTCCGTCGCCATCGCGTCGACGAACGTGTCTATCTCCGTATCGGGAATGTCGTACTCGTCCGCCATCTCCCGGAAGGCAGCGAGGACGGGGCTGTCCGGGTCGGCGGTTCCACGCGCCTGCGCCCGGAGCGATTCGAGGTGGTCCGCCTGTGTTTCTGCCGGGACGCCGTCCGCGTCGTCTACGACCTCGTCACAGATGCGAAAGAATCCGTACAGCACGTACGTCGGGTGGCGGACCCGTCTCGGGAAGAGCCGCGTGGCGAGGTGAAACGTTTTCCCAGTTCGTCGTTGTATCGATTTCCCCATCCGTACGTGTGTGTCCGTCATTTAGTATCAGTCCAGCGAATGAACGACTATTCGGCAGTAGACTGAAAAAGAACGATGCCAAACCAGTTAGGCCCATCGAGACATGTCGGTTACTATCTATTTGTACGGTGAGGCGAGATGATGATAATAAAATTGATACCGAGGTAGTTGCTAGAGGCCACCATCCATGAACCGACGAACGTTTCTCGCGGCGAGTGCAGTCTCGATTGCGGGAGTGAGTGGGTGTCTCGGCCAGGGCGGTGGGTCTGGCGGTTCGTATCCCACACCGGAAGACGGGGACACGGACGGGTATCCCCCGGAGTTCGACAAGAAACCGAAGAAGATGAACGTCGATACCTCGTCGTTCAAGACGGTTGCCCAGAGCGGGCAAAACGTACCGCTCGTACCGCTTTCGGTCGCGTACAACTGGTACAAACGCGGCGAGGCACGTTTCGCGGACTCGCGTGGGACGAAACAGTACGAGACCTCACACGTCTACGGCGCGGTACTGAGCCCAGCACCCGGCGTGGAAAAACTGAGTCAGGACCCCGTAACCGACTGGCCGAAGAAAGACCGTATCGTTTGCTACTGTGGTTGTCCACACCACCTCTCTTCGATGCGGGCGGCCAAACTGATGAACAACGGGTACGAGAACGTCTTCGTCATCGACGAAGGATACTGGGCGTGGCACGAGGAAGGCTATCCGATTCGGGGTCAGAAGACATCGTACAACCCCCTCGCGTACGTTATCGACGGACTCGCCGACCCCGCGTACGCCGGTGAGACCGCCTGGGCACGCCACCTCGATTCCGGCCAGAACGAAGCGACCGACATCCTGGGCGATGGGTCGTACTCGATGCACGTCAAGTTCCACGACGTAACGCCGGACACCACTATCACCGTCCAGACGCCAGCGTACGAAGTGGAAGGAACGATAGAAGAACTCTCCTCGCGAGTCATCACCGGCTAACCCACCACTCTATCTTCTCGCTATCACTTCGCGCCGAGTGCAGCGACGTTTCTCAACGTTTATATCGGTCGGAGCGAGTGACCGATACTCAATGATACGGTGTAGTCAGACGGGTTGTGGCTGGGTCGCTATCGCGCCGTCGGAGCGAGCGGCGTGGAAACAGTACGAGACGCACATCCTGGACGAACACGTCGAGTCGGTGGAGATGGACATCCCCGAAGGATACGTACAGATTCGAACGGACGACGGTGAGTGGAAGACGATGACCAGCGACGAGGCGCGAAAGTTCTACGACGACTGAACGGCACTTTCCCTGTCCACCGGGTCTTCCAAATCGCCGAGGACGGCTTCGAAGGCGTCCGTCGCGGTTATCAGCCCGACCACGTCACCTCCGTCTACCACCAGCGCGAGTTCTTGATTTTCGGCCTGAAAGAGGTCGATAGCGTCGCTAACGCTGGTATCTGCGGCGATGGTCATCGGGTCGTGTGCGACGTCGAGAAACGACACGTCGCCCGAAACGAGAGATTCGTAGTTCTCGATGATGGTCGGCGCGTAGACGATTCCGCGGTACTCGTCGAACGACTCGCCGATGACGGGGAACCTGACGAGCGGGGTCGACTTCATTCGGTTCAGGTTCTCCTCTACCGAGTCGTCGGTGGAGAGTGCCACGATGTCGTCTCGCGGAACCATGATGTCGCGAACGGCGAGCATCTCGATTTGGAGAGCGGCCAGAACTTCCTCTTCGCGCTCCCGTGAGAGGTCGTCTACCTGTCCGAGCACGTCCCCCATCTGCCGGTGGAGGTCGGCTCTGCTCACGACTTCTCGCTCTCCGTCCTCGCCATCCTCTCCTTCCTCGGCTTCCGTCCACGAGCGCGTGATTTCGACGCCGAACAGGGCGAGCAGGCCTTTCGCTGTTTTGTCGGCAACGATGATGACCGGCGACATGAGTCGCGTCCACCAGTAGAGCAGGCCGGAACCGTATCGAGCGGCGAACTTCGTCCGCTCGATGCCGAGGTACGTCGGCGTTTGTTCGCCGACGATGACGTGCAAGAGGTTGATGAGCGAGAGCGCAAGAATCGCCGAGAGCGCGTGCGTCGAACCGCCGCCGAGTCCGAGCGCCTTCACGACCGGATTGAACGCTTTCGCGACTGCGGGTTCGGCCACGACACCCAGTCCGACGCTGGCGATGGTGATGCCGACCTGACAACCTGAGAGGTAGATTTCGAGACGGTCGGTCATCTCCCATGCACGCCGGAGTCCGGCGGAGTCGTCGAACTCGTCCGCATTGAACTGACGAACTCGCGTCATCGCGAACTCGATGAGGACGAAGTACCCGTTCATCAACAAAAGAAACACGCCACCGAGGATTCGGAGTACAGTGAGAACGTCAGCCATCGGTGTCGTTTGAACCGGAAACGTCCTAACTCTGGTGGGCGACTTTGAACCAAAGCCAACACGTCCAGAAACGAACTGTCGGGCGAGGCCGACCACTCGTCAAAATCCCAGGAGACAACCGTCGTATCGGACTGGCCAACGAGTGAAGTATCGTCAACAAAGTTTTCAAAAATAATTTTTATAAATAATATAAAATATTATGTTGACAGACCACATGGTCCATGTTGTGTCGCAACAAACAAGGCGATCATTCCTCAAAATCAGCGGAACAGCATTGGGGGGCATCGCAATCGGGGCCACTGTAACGGTGGCGGAGTCGACCGAACGATTCCTCGTCGAGTCGAAAAAAGTGTCCACGTCGGACTTCGAAACGAGTGGCGTCGAAGTGGTTCACGACCTCGGCGCGGTCGACCTCCTCGTCGTCCGCGGAAGCGAATCAGATGTCGCGGCCCTCGGCGGCGATTACGCGGCCGACCTGGTGTACTTGCTCGACCTGCCGATTACGAGAGACGAGTCCGCGACCGACGAACCGTTCTACCCCATTCAGTGGGACAAGCAAGAATAGAACGTCCCGGAGGCACACGAAATCACGCGCGGCGAAGGGACTCGCATCTCCGTCATCGACACCGGTGTCGATGCGAACCACCCCGACCTCGTGCACACGGTGAACACCGACCTGTCGAAAAACTTCACGGACGACGGTGGTGACTTCACCGACGCACACTACCACGGCACCCACGTGAGTGGAATCGTCGCCTCGAACGACCAGAACGAATTCGGGGTCGTCGGCTCCGCACCCGGAACTGACCTCGTCGCCTGTCGAGTGTTCGAAGCGGAGGGCGGTGCGACCTGGGGGGACATCCTCGCGGCCATCGTCCACAGCGTCGAAATCGGGGCGGACGTCGCGAACCTCAGCCTCGGGGCGTACCCCGTTCCGCGCAACGAGGCTGGCTTCGGTCAGTTCTACGGTAGCGTCTTGAACAGGACGATGGCGTACGCACGACGCAACGGAATGCTCGTCGTGGCCTCTGCGGGCAACGACGCAGCAGATTTGCAACACGACGGGCGGATATGCGTCGAGAACGACGACGGTTCGGTCGACTGTTTCCCGGCCATCAGCGTCCCGAACGAGGCGGAAAACGTCATGAGCATCAGCGCCACTGGCCCGATAGACTTCATGTGGGGCGACGAAGGACTCGAATCGCCGACCCACACCCCGGCAGTCTACACCAACTACGGCACGAATGCCATCGACGTGAGTGCGCCCGGCGGAAACTACGACCCGGAGGCGTACGCGAACGACACACCCGGCTGGGACTACGACCTCGTGTTCAACACCATTCCGACGTGGATGGGTAGCTACGCATGGCTCGCGGGAACGAGCATGGCCGCACCGACGGTCTCGGGTGCTGCGGCACTCGTAAAGAGCGTCAATCAGGAGTTCAACGCGAACCAGGTTCGCAGACGGCTCTGTACCACCGCGACCGACGTCGGTGACAAAGCCTACCACGGGCACGGTCACCTCGACACCAACGCCGCGGTTCGAGAGTAACTGCACACTCCCGCACTTCTTTCGACGAAACCAGCCGAGCGATAGCGCTCTCTGATTCGAATCCTGCGAGTTCATTTTCCAGAGCGACTCGTTTGCCAGTTCGTATCACCCGCCGGAGAGGAACCTCCATCTTTTTGGTGGCGCTGTCAGTAGTATCCTACCAACAGTATGGATAGCAACGATATCGGTTCCAGAGGGCGTCGATGAGCCTCCTCGAACGACTGTTCGAGAACGTCACTGCGCACAGTCGGGTGGTCGTCGCCGTTCTACTCGTTCTGACAGTACTCGTCGGTGCAGGAGCGCCGATGGTCGAGCAGTCGTCGTCGCTCGACCAGTTCCAGAGCGACAGCGAAGAGGCGGAGAAACTCGATTACATCGAATCGAACTTCACGACCGGACGGGAGAACACGACCGTCGTCCAGATAATCGTCAGAGGGGACGACGTGTTGTCGAAGGACGCGCTCGTAAACTCTCTCGAACTCCAACAGCGACTCCGCGAAAACGAGACGGTAAACCGCACGCTGGTCGAAGAGACGCCGACCAGCGGCGTCTCGAACGTCATCGCCATCAGCGCGATTCAACGTGAGAAAATCTCCGAGATTCGGAAGGAGGGCACGAGTCTACAACAGCGGAGTCGGCAACTCAACCAGACTGCAACACGGTTGAGCGAGGGCCTGAATCGAACGCGGGGACTGCAAGTGCAGTACGACCAGTTGAACGCCTCGCGGCAGGCGGGTGAGGTCGACAACGAGACCTACCGCCAACGCGCCACGCGAATCGAAACGCAACTCCAACAGGTACGTGCGAACGCGACGACCGGACTCACCGCGAACCAGTCGGCGACGTTCAATCGGTCCGCCCAGCAGGCCCGTGGGCTGCAAGCGCAACTCGACCAGTTGAACGCCTCCTACGAGCAGGGAGAGATAAACCAGAGCACCTACCAACAGCGTGCGAGCGAGATACAATCTCAGTTCCAGCGGGTGTACAAACTCGGCACGCAGGGCGTTCTGGCGAGCGAGTACGAGCAACTCCGAAACGACAGCGAGCAGCTGAAAGAAAAGCAGGCCGCACTCGAGAACGCCTCGATGCCGACGCTTTCCGAACAAATCGAGCAGTTGCGCTCGATGAACAAGTCAGAGATAGACGAGACGACGAAATCGGTACTCTCAGAGAACACCAGTTCGAACGGGCGGACGAGCCAGGCGTTCGCGTTCATGCCGATCTCCTACGAACCCGGAAGCACGGAAGCCAACGCGACGATGCTCGTCGTCTTCCAGAAACAGGAGTCACAGTCGGTACAGGGCATGGCGACATCGGATCTGGTCGAGACCCAAAAAACGATGCAGTCCATCGCACGCGACGAACTCGACCGTGAGGCCGTCGTCTTCGGAAGCGGCATCATCAGCGAGGAAATCGACCAGTCGATGGCCGACAGTCTCGCTATCGTCGGCCCGCTTGCCCTGTTGTTCGTCGTTCTCACCCTCCTCGTCGCCTACCGCGACCTGCTTGACATCCTGCTCGGCATCACGGGCATCGTCGCCGTGCTGGTGTGGACGTTCGGCTTCATGGGCTGGATAGGAATCACGTTCAACCAGATATTCATCGCCGTGCCGGTCCTGCTCATCGGACTGTCCATCGACTACGCGATTCACGTGTTCATGCGTCACCGGGAGGAGCGGGAAGAACATCCCGGCGAGGACGTTCGCGGCTCGATGCGCGTCGCCCTCGTCAGCGTCGGCGCGGCCCTGACGTGGGTGACCGCGACGACGGTCATCGGTTTCCTCTCGAACCTGGTCAGTCCGCTGCCGCCGATTCAGGACTTCGGTATCGTGAGTTCGGTCGGCATCGTCGCGGCGCTGCTCGTCTTCGGCGGGTTGATTCCGGCGTTGAAGGTCGAACTCGACGCGCTCCTCGAATCGCGCGGCTTCGACCGAAAGAAACGGGCGTTCGGGACCGGCGGCGGACTGCTCGGACGTGCGCTGTCGTCCGGTGCCGTCGCGGCACGAAAAGCGCCTCTCGTCGTCATCGTCCTGACCCTGCTCGTGAGCGGTGCGGGAGCCTACGGTGCGACGAAAGTCGACACGAGTTTCGCACAGGAGGACTTCCTCGCGGAAGACCCACCGGGGTGGACGAAAGACCTGCCCGAACCGTTCAAGCCCGCCGACTACTCGGCCAAAAAGCACCTCGAATACGTCAACGACAACTTCGTTCGGGAGGACTCTCAAGCCCAGATTCTGATTCAGGGTGACGTGACCCGCGACGACGCACTCCAACAGGTACAACGGGCACGTACGAAAGCCGGGAAGAAGGACGCGACCCTCGTCCTCTCGAACGGCGAACCGGAAGTCCAGAGCCCGCTCTCGGTGATGGAACAGGTCGTTGCCCAGAACGAGACGTTCAACGAGACGTTCGTCGCGGCGGACACCGACGGGGACGGCGTCCCGGATAAGAACCTGAAACGAGTCTACGACGAACTGTACGCCGTCGCACCCGACCAGGCCGCAGGTGTCGTCTACCGAGACGACGGCGAGTACCGCGCGCTCAGGATGACGATTTCGGTGGAGGGCGGTGCGTCGAGCGCCGCAGTCACCGAGCAGATGCGCGACGTGGCCAATTCGTTCGACGGACTGGAAGCGACCGCCACGGGACAGGCCATCGTTTTCGAAATCGTCCAGAACCAACTGCTCGACACGGTCATCCAGAGTCTCATCATCACGATGGTCGCAGTCTTCGCGTTCCTGATGTTCACCTACCGCGTTACGGAAGGGAGTGCGACCCTCGGTGCGGTCACCTTGCTCCCGGTCCTGTTCAGTGTGACGTGGATTCTGGGGACGATGTACATCCTCGGGATGCCGTTCAACGTCCTGACGGGCATGATCACCAGTCTCACGGTCGGGTTGGGTGTCGCATACAGCATCCACCTCTCGGAGCGTTACAACGTCGAACTCGAACGTCGCGGGTCAGTGTGGGAAGCGATGCACGTCAGCCTGACCGGCACTGGCGGCGCCCTCCTCGGAAGTGCGGCGACCACGGTCGGTGGCTTCGGCGTCCTGGCGTTCGCCATCCTCCCGTCGCTCCAGCAGTTCGGTATCATCACGGGGCTGACCATCATCTACGCCTTCCTCGCCAGCGTGCTGGTGCTACCGAGCCTGCTCGTCGTCTGGACGCGCTATCTCGGACCGGGCGCGCGTGGAAGTCTCCAGACCGAATCGACGACCACCACCACCGGGGAGGACTGAGATGAACGAGGAAAGCGCCATCGGCGCGCTCTCCGACCTCGGCCTGTCGAACTACGAGGCCAAGGTGTTCGTCGCCCTCCAGAAGTTGGGGACGGGGACGGCAAGAGACATCCACAGCGTCACCGACGTTCCCCGGTCGCAGGTGTACGGCGCGGCCGAGAACCTACAGGAGCGTGGCCTCGTGGAGGTCCAACAGTCGAAACCGATTCAGTACCGACCGGTCGGTCTCGAAACGGCGAAATCCCTCCTCCGAGACCGGTTCGAGCGCACACAAGAGCGGGCGTTCGACTACCTGGAGAGCGCTCGAAACGAGTTCGTCGAGGGTGACGAAGAGCGAGAAGACGTGTGGTCGGTCGATGGCCGCGAGGCGGTCAGCAGTCGTGTCGAGCAGCTGGTCGAAGGAGCCGAAACCAGAATCGTCTTCGGCGTCCACGACACCTCGTTGTTCACACAGCAGATCGCAGACGCCCTCCGAGAGCGAGCGGACGCGGGGGTGGACGTGCTCGTCGCCACGGACGACCAGTCTATCCGCGAGCGGTCAGACGGCCTTTCGATAGTCAGCTTACCCCAGGAACCGCCTGAAGAACGCGCCGGTCGCGTGCTGGTCGTCGACGACGACACCGTCCTCATCAGCGTCCTCGGCGACGACGAGACGGCCATCTGGAGTTCGGGAACGGGATTCGCGGCGATTCTCGGCCAGTTCATCGACGCCCGTCTCGAAAACATATCGTAGCTCGAACACGATTTTCGAGCGAGACACGTGGGGGGTCGGGGGGACGGGGTACTTGCTATTCGAACCGCCGTCGGAGAAGAAAATAGAGAACATGCACGATGGTTTAAATAACAAGGCGACGAACCTCGTGGTATGTCCTGGTACGCGGTCGATGCCCTAGACGATGCTATCGAGACCAGCAAGCGTCTCCTCCTTCCGGTCGAGGTTCGGACGTGGTTGAAACTCGCCATCGTCGTCCTCTTCCTCGGTGGTGCGACTGCGTCGCCACCGTCGGGAGGGACACAGTACAGCGTCGGGCCGGGCGAAACGGGGTCGGTCGATCTCCCGGTTCCGTCAGAGACAGTCGTCATGGCCGTCCTCGGTATCGTCGCGCTCTCTATTCTCGTCGGCCTTCTCTTCGTCCTCGTCGGTTCGGTGATGGAGTTCGTGTTCGTGGAGGCACTCCGCACACGTGAGGTTCACGTCCGACGGTACATGAGCGACCACCTCGGACAAGGTGTCCGCCTCTTCGGGTTCCGGTTCGTCCTGTTTTTACCCATCCTCCTGTCCGTCGTCGGGTTGGTTCTCGCGGTCGTTCCGGCCGCCATGGCCGACACACCGAACGTCGCTATCGGCTTCGCTCTGTTCCTCATCCCGGTCATCGTCCTGCTCGGACTCCTCATTGAGCTGATAGACGGTCTGACAACGAACTTCGTCGTCCCGGTGATGGTACTGCAAGGCGGTGGCGTCCTCGCGGGCTGGCGAGCGTTCTGGCCGACCCTCCGAGGCCAGTGGAAACAGTACGTCGTGTACGTCCTGCTTCGGTTCGTCCTGACCATCGCCGCGGGACTCGTCGTCTCGCTCGTCTGGGGATTCCTCGCAATCGTCCTCCTGATTCCGTTCGTCGTGGTCGGTGGACTCGCATTCGTCGCCTTCGGGGGCGAGGCACTTCTCACGAACCCGAGTATCGTCGCACTCGTTTCGTTCGGCCTCCTCGCGGTCGTGTACGGCATCCTTGCACTGTTCGCGCTGGCCGTCGTTCGCGTTCCCGTCCAAGCGTATCTCGGGTACTACGCCCTGCTCGTGTTGGGCGACTCGAACCGGGAGTTCGACCTCATTCCGACGCTGCGAGAAGAAGTGCGCTAGAGTTTCGAGTCGAGTTGGCGTGAAACGGCGTCGTCGCCGACCGGTTCGTTGTCCCGTGCCAGATGTACCAGTGGCGCGTTCTTCATCTCGAACCACTCGCCGTTACCGTCGCTCGCCACGGTGACGGTGCGCTGGGTTTGAGGGAGTCCGTTCGCTCGGATGCTCGTCGTCCGTTCCCGCACGCCGGCCATCTGGAGGGTGCGTGGCGGTTCCTCGGTGACGACGAATCGATGACAGGGCACGTCCGGGTCGTGTTTTCGGAGGGCATCTCGATACTCGCTAGCGAGTTCGACGGCCCGGTCGGCGTCCTCGTGGTTCTCGAATCGCGTCCCCGTTATCGGCATCGGGCGCTCGCCAGTGTCGGCACACGCGACCGAGTACGCTCCGTCGTCGACGGCCAGTCGCTCGATTTCACGCCGGGCTCGTCGGAGGGTCTCGTCCATGTTTAGGCTAGCCTAATCTTTTTTAGGATGGCCTAAAAGGCTTCCGACTTACTCGGTGAGCACCGCGAGAAGGTGGAACGCGAGCGCTTTGTCGAGCGGGTCGTTCGCGTTGCCACAGTGTGGTGACTGCACGCAGGAGGGGCATCCCGATTCGCAATCGCAAGCCCGAATCATCTCTCGCGTGTTGTACATGAGCGACTCGACCGTCTCGTATCCCTCGCGGGTCAGTCCGACGCCGCCAGGGTAGCCGTCGTAGATGAAGATGGTGCTCGTTCCGGTGTGGGGGTGCAACGGCGTCGAGAGACCGCCGATGTCGCGGCGGTCACAGAGCAGTTCGAGCGGGAAGAGCGATATCATCCCGTGTTCGGCGGCGTGGATGGCACCGCCGAAATCGCCGTCCATCGACCGGAGTTCGCGCTCTAAATCGTCGGGAATCGTGAAGTAGAGTGCCTTCGTTCGGAGCGTGAGTTCGGGCAGGTCGAGAGACTCCCGTCCGAGCGTCTCGTCGCGTTTCGCGTTTCTGCGTTCGAAACCCGTGATTCGCTTTCGCACCGTCACGTCGGCGAACCGAACGACGCAGTCGTCGTGCGTGGAGAGAGTCTCTTCCTCCAGGTCTGCTTCGACGGTGATTTCTTTCTCGTGGAGCGTCCTGGTGTGGTAGTCCGCCCACGTCGGCGAGAGTTCGGCCACGTCTCGCGACAGGTCGAGATTCACGACTTCGTAGGACTGGCCCTGGTGGTAGTAGATAGCCCCCGAGTGGACGTCAGTGAGGGCATCGCCGAACGGCAGAGAGGCGATGACGTCGTTCCGAGACCGGTCGAGGAGGTCGATTTCTCTGTCGTCGATGGTTCGGAGACTCATCTCGTGCTGGGGGCTTCCGTCGCCGTCGTACACCCAGCGAATGCCACCATCTGTTCCTCGACGTTCGAGTTCCCCCGCCGATTCGAGGTCGGCGACGAGTTCGGGAAACCCTTCGCCGAAGTAGGCTTCGTCGTCGGGCGAGAGCCACGTCTCGCGGGCCGCCGACGTGGCGTGTTTGGGAAGCAGTGTTTCGTTCTCGGGGTTCACGACCGCTCGTTCGGGGTCGCCCGCGAAGAACTCGTTCGAGTTCACCACGAGGTACTGGTCCAACTGGTCTTCACCCGCAACGAGGGCAACGAGGCTGGGGTCGGTTCCCCGGCCGGCGCGCCCGGCCTGCTGAAACGCCGCCATGCGGGTGCCGGGATACCCATCGAGCAAGACGGCGTCGAGACCCCCGATATCCACGCCGAGTTCGAGCGCGTTCGTGCTCCAGACACCGCGAATTTCGCCGGCGTGGAGACCGGATTCGAGGTCTCGACGTCGGTCGTTTTTGAGGGCGGCCTGGTACGCTGCGATCTCCGAAGCCAGGTCGTGTTCGCCGCGTCGCCTGAGTTCGTCCGCGCTCTCCATCGCGTACCGCTCTGCGGCTTGCCGGGCGCGAGTGAACACCAGCGTCTGGTGGTCGCGGGTCACGAGGTCGGCGAACAGTCGCTTCGACTCGCCATGGTTGGACCTGCGTCGGGTCGTCCCGCCGAAGCGCTCGTCTTCGTACTCCGGGGGATTCCACAGCAACCAGTGGGTCGGCCCGGTTCTGCTGGTGTTCTCGTCGACAAGGTGGAACGACGAGTCGGACTGCCCGGTGACCGCGCTGGCGTGTTCGACCGGGTTGCCGATGGTCGCAGAACAGCAGACGAACTGCGGAGACGCGTCGAAGCGGTCACAGATACGGGCGAGTCGGCGCAATACGAGGGAGACGTGGCTGCCGAAGACGCCGCGGTACTCGTGAACTTCGTCGACGACGACCGTCTCCAGCCCCTCGAAAAACCAGTCCCAGAGGCGATGGGCGTGGGGGAGGAGTGCGTAGTGGAGCATGTCGGGGGTCGTGAGTACGACGGTCGGCTGGCGGTCGCGCACGGCGCGCTTTTCATTCTTGTCGAGTCGCCCGGTGTACTGTGCGACCGAAACCCGACTGCCGAATCCTAACTCGCGGGCGAGTTCCGATAAGGTCTCTTCCTGGTCGTTGATGAGGGCGTTCTGCGGGCCGACGTAGAGGGTGCGTCCGCCGTGGTCCATCGCTCGCTCGAACGCGGGAATGGTGTACGCGAGGCTCTTCCCGCTCGCGGTCTGGGTGGCGACGACGACGTTCTTCCCGTCACGAATCGCTTCGACCGCCTCGGCCTGGTGGCGATAGAGGCGGTCGATACCCCGGTCGTGGAGCGCCGATTCGAGTCGTGATTCGAGGGGAACGTCTCGAAACTCGCCCTCGTGGCCCGGAAGCGTCTCGTGGTGGGCGATCTGCCCCTCGTAGTAGGGTCGCTCGCGGAGCCAGTCGATAGTGTCCTGCACTGGACTGGTGTTGGGAGCCCAACGTCTAACCGGTTTCGTCGGATGGCGGTCTCTCGTTTCGTCGAACGTCCGTCTCATCCCATCACCTTCCGAACGATTATTCTCAGTGTGACCACAGAAGGCCACAACATCTATTGGTGATGTTTTATTCCTGTATTTCAAAATAGTGTTCGTATTAACAGAGGCCATTTTAAGTGATTGGAACCTGTTTTTCCAGAACGAGGTGGGAGATATGTCCGAGGACAAAAAGCACGGTTCTGGAAGCGTCGCACCGGGAGATACGAGCAAACGCGTCGGAGCAGAGGTCGTCCGTGAACGCGGCGGCGACCCGGAGGCGATTCGGGAGAAACTCATCGACGCGATTGGGGCGGAGTTTACGACCTACTATTACTACACCAACCTCCGATGTTGGCTGGCTGGCGAGGAAGATTACAAGGAGATCACGGAAGACGCCCGCCTCGAAGACCGCGCTCACTTCGAACTCGTGATGCCGCGCGTCTTCGAACTCGGTGGCCAACTGCCGAACGACATCCGCGACTTCGCGGACAGAGCGTCCTGTCCAGACGCTCGGCTGCCTGACGACCCGACGCCGGAGAACATCCTCGAAACGCTGCTGGAGGCCGAACGCTGTGCCATCCGCACGTGGGCCGAAGTGTGCGACATGACGCGGGACTGTGACCCACGCACCTACGACATGGCCCAGCGCATCTACAACGAGGAAGTCGACCACGAAGCGTGGTTCATCGAACTTCTCAGCAGGGAACGCGACGGCGAGGCTAACCCCGCAGGTCACTTCGTCCGCGGCGAACCCGGCGACGCGCCGTACTCCACGAACAACCGGTTCAACGATTCGGCCTGACCGACCACGACCTGCCAGACCGACAGCCACATTTTCTTTCGGACGTAATCTCGCCCGTGAGTAGCTACACCGTCGAAATCGAGGTCCCGGAGGACTGTGACGTCGAGCGGGCTGGCGAGACTGTCGAAATCGACGTTCCCGAGGACGAGTACGTGCTGGCCGCCGCCCGGAATCAGGGTCTCTGGCTCCCGGCCGACTGCCAGCAGGGGTGGTGTACGACCTGCGCAGCGGAACTGCTCGCCGGCGAGGTAGACCAGTCCGACGCTCGGCGGTACTACGAGGAAGACCGCGAGGCGGGGTTGATTTTGCCCTGCACGGCCACACCGGAGTCGGACCTGTCGATTCGTGCCTGTCAGCACGAGACGATGTTGGACCACCGGGCTGAAGAGGACCGACCTCCTGGCCGGACGAAACGATGAACCACCCTCCGTTATCTGGTGTCGAGTGCAATCCCAGCAGTTTTTATTACCGGGGGGCGTAGGTGGGTCTAGACTGGGCAACTCGCGGGTGTGCGGCCCCCGCCGCGCGCGAGTGCCAGACCGACGTGCTGTAAGACGCCGGGGTCTGACGCTCGCGGCCCCGCGAGAGTTTCAGTGAGCAACGCAACCGCTACACGGCGTGGCATTTCAGTGCTCGAGGAAAGCAAACAATGGAAATCGAAATCGCAACAATTGGCGGCTACGAAGAAGTCGGGCGGCAGATGACTGCAGTACGTGCAGGTGACGACGTGGTTATCTTCGACATGGGGCTGAACCTGTCGAAGGTACTCCTCCACGACAACGTCGAGACCGAGAAACTCCACAGCCTCGACTTGATCGACATGGGCGCGATTCCGGACGACCGGGTCATGTCGGACCTCGAAGGCGACGTGAAGGCTATCGTCCCGACGCACGGTCACCTGGACCACATCGGTGCCATCAGCAAGTTGGCCCACCGATACAACGCACCCATCGTCGCCTCTCCGTTCACCATCGAACTGGTGAAACAACAGATTCAGGGCGAAGAGAAGTTCGGGGTCGAAAACGACCTCGTGAAGATGGAAGCGGGCGAAACGATGCAGTTGAGCGACGACGTGGAACTGGAGTTCGTCAACGTCACTCACTCCATCATCGACGCCATCAACCCCGTGGTCCACACGCCAGAAGGCGCTATCGTCTACGGACTCGACAAGCGCATGGACCACACACCCGTTCTCGGCGACCCGATCGACATGAAGCGGTTCCGTGAAATCGGGCGCGAGGGCAACGGCGTCCTCGCCTACATCGAGGATTGTACGAACGCGGGGCGCAAGGGACGCACGCCGAGCGAGTCGGTCGCTCGACGTCACCTGAAAGACGTACTCTACAGCGTCCAGGACTACGACGGCGGCATCGTGGCGACGACGTTCTCCAGCCACATCGCCCGCGTGAAGAGTCTCGTCGAGTTCGCACAGGACATCGACCGCACTCCGGTTCTGCTCGGACGCTCGATGGAAAAATACTCCGGCACGGCAGAACGACTGAACTTCGTCGACTTCCCCGAAGAGATGGGGATGTTCGGTCACCGCAAGTCGGTCGACCGCACGTTTAAGCGAATCATGAAAGAGGGGAAGGAGAACTACCTGCCCATCGTGACGGGCCACCAGGGCGAACCGCGCGCGATGCTGACTCGGATGGGTCGCGGCGAGACGCCGTACCAACTCGAAGACGGTGACAAGGTCGTCTTCTCCGCACGAGTCATTCCGGAACCGACGAACGAGGGACAGCGATACCAGTCCGAGCGACTGTTGAAGATGCAGGGGGCACGAATTTACGACGACGTGCACGTTTCCGGCCACCTCCGCGAGGAGGGCCACTACCAGATGTTGGACGCACTGCAGCCTCAGAACGTCATCCCGGCTCACCAGGACATGAAGGGATTCGCGCCGTACGTGGATCTCTGTGAGAGTCGCGGCTACCGCCTCGGCCGGGACCTCCACGTTACACGAAACGGCAATCTCATCCAACTCGTCGATTGATATGACAGACGTGAGCACGGAAACACGCGAAGAACTCGTCATGCAGACGGTCGAAGAGCGTCGTGAACTGGTCAACGAGGGCATAGAGCAGGATCTCCCGATCGTCGAACCGAAGCGCCTCTACGAAGCCTCGCGATACCTCCTCGACGCCGGTGGGAAGCGGCTTCGCCCGACCGTCCTGTTGTTGGTCGCGGACGCGCTCGCGGACGTCGAACCTCTGTCGGAAGCCTATCGAAAGTTCCCGGCACTCGATGGAACGGAGGTAGACGTGATGGCCGCGGCGGTGAGTATCGAGGTCATCCAGTCGTTCACGCTCATCCACGACGATATCATGGACGACGACGACCTGCGGAGAGGCGTCCCCGCGGTTCACCGTGCCTACGACACCGAAACGGCGATTCTGGCCGGCGACACGCTCTACTCGAAGGCGTTCGAAATCATGCTGGACACCGGTGCTGCGCCGGAACGGTGTGTCGAAGCACTCGACGTGCTCGCATCGACGTGTACGAAGATCTGTGAAGGACAGGCACTCGACGTGCAGTTCGAAGAGCGTCCGGACGTGCTCCCCGAGGAGTATCTCGAGATGATAGAGAACAAGACGGCCGTCCTCTACGGGGCAGCAGCGACCGTTCCCGCCGTCTTGCTCGGTGCCGACGACGAAACCGCGACGGCGCTCTATCAGTACGGCATCGACGTGGGGCGCGCGTTCCAGATTCACGACGACGTGCTCGATTTGACCGTGCCGAGCGAGAAACTCGGCAAACAGCGCGGAAGCGACCTCGTCGAGAACAAACAGACCATCATTACGCTCCACGCCCGCAAAGAAGGTGTCGACGTGGACTCGCTGGTCGAAGCCGACGACGTCGATTCGGTGACCAAAGACGAAATCGACGCCGCAGTCGAGACTCTCGAAGAGGCGGGCAGCATCGAGTACGCGAGGGAGACGGCACAGGAACTCGTCCAACGCGGAAAAGACCACCTCGACGTGCTTCCCGAAAACGAATCGCGCTACCTGCTAAAGCAGATAGCGGACTACCTCATCGAACGAGAGTACTGACGTCCGCCTTCGACGAGATTTCGTACGGCACGCGAGAACGAGGAGAGCGCGACCGATTCGCGGGAGTTTTGAGACGGGCCGGAATAGCATTCGATAATGAACGACGAGTTACGTGCCCGAGTCGAGACCGAGGCAGAGAAACACGCGCTGTTCAACGCGCTCAAACACGACAGCGACGCCGACGTCGGTGCCATCATGGGGTCGTTGATGGGCGAGAACCCCGAGTTCCGCGAGCACGGCGACAAGATTCCGGGGGTCGCTGGAAAGGTCGTCGCGCAGGTGAATCGACTCGACCACGACGAGCGCAGAGAGCGACTCGCCGACCTCGATCCCGAACTCGTCGAGGAACTCGACGCCGAAAACGAGGACGACGACCGGGTGCTCCCCGACCTGCCGAACGCCGAGGAGTACGACCAGGTGCGGATGCGCTGTGCGCCGAACCCGAACGGACCGTGGCACATCGGCCACGGTCGGATGCCCGCCGTCATCGGGACGTACAAGGACATCTACGACGGCTGGTTCCTCGTGCGGTTCGACGACACCGACCCGGAGACGAAACGCCCCGACCTGGACGCCTACGACGACATTTTGGAGGACGTAGAGTACCTCGGTTTCGAACCCGATGAGGTGATGAAAGCCTCCGACCGACTCGAAACCTACTACGACCACGCCCGCGACCTCGTCGAGAAGGGCGGCGCGTACACCTGTTCCTGTTCGGGTGAGGAGTTCTCGAATCTCAAAAACGACGCGAAACCGTGCCCGCACCGCGACAAAGACCCCGAGACGACGCTTGCCGAGTTCGAGGACATGGTCGCCGGGGAGTACGATTCGGGTGAGATTGTCCTTCGCGTGAAGACGGACATCGAGCACAAGAATCCCGCGCTCCGCGACTGGGTGGCCTTTCGCATCGTCGACACGCCCCATCCCCGTGAGGAGGCAGCGGAGTACCGTTGCTGGCCCATGCTCGACTTTCAGTCGGGTATCGACGACCACCTGAAAGGCATCACGCACATCATCCGGGGTATCGACCTGCAGGACTCCGCGAAGCGCCAGCAGTTCGTCTACGACTACTTCGACTGGGAGTACCCCGAAACTATCCACTGGGGGCACGTGCAGGTCGACGAGTACGACGTGAAGATGTCCACCTCGACCATCGGCGAACTCATTCGAAAGGGCGAACTCGACGGCTGGGACGACCCTCGCGCGCCGACGCTCCAGAGCGTGCGTAGGCGCGGCATCCGCGGGGAGGCCATCACCGAAGCGATGGCCGAACTCGGCACCTCCACGAGCAACGTTGACCTGGCGATGAGCACCATCTACGCCAAGAACCGCGACCTCGTGGACGACGAGGCCCCCCGATTCTTCTTCGTCCGCGACGGGGTGGAGTACCCCCTCGTCGGCGAGCATCCCGAAGTCGCCGAGCCGCCGGTTCACCCCGACCACGAGGACAGAGGCACGCGCCACATCCCCGCTGGAGAGGCGGTCCGCATCGAATCCGGGGACATCCCGGACCACGGCGACCGCGTCTGGCTCAAAGGACTCGGCTGTTTCCGCCACACCCGCGACGCCCTCCAGTATACGGGCGACGACATCAGCGCCGTCCGCGACGAGGGCGTGGACGTGATTCACTGGGTGCCCGCCGAGGCGACCGTCTCGGTTCGAATGCGAACCGTGGACGGGGACGTAGCAGGCCACGCAGAGCCCGAATTCGTGGAAACCGACGTTGACGACGTCGTCCAGTTCGAGCGCGTCGGCTTCGCTCGCGTCGACCGCCACGACGAGGACGAGACCGTGACCTACTTCGCACACGAATAGCGCGACGGAGCGGCTGAAATCACTCTTTGCGGAGTTCGACCGTATTCGCGTTTCACGAATCACGTCCTTCTTCACGGCCACGAGGACGGGCGAACCAGTCCGGTGAGTCCCGTCCTCGGCGGGGGAGGGCAGGCGGTACGGTGCCTAGCGGATGAATGGCGAGAGGGGAGTGACTGGAGGGAGCGACGACCGAGGGCCGGGGAAATCGGAGATCTCCTCGGCCGTGCAAGAGCTTTTTCTTCTACAGGCTTCATTTTGCCCTAGCATCACCTAGTGCATTGTCAACTATCAATTGTAGGATAAAGTCGGCGTAGTTTGATTCGTGCATCGTCGGATGTGAATCGCCAGTCAATGTCTGTTTCTTGGGCGTTCAGTGAATTTGTCCACGCGGCGACCTCCTGACGGAGTGTCGCCGCGTCAGGAATCCGTCGGTCAAGACACTGTTGCTG